>JALORD010000229.1 GCA_025459145.1 Pirellulaceae bacterium
TGCGCCTTGTGGCCGCCATCCTCCTCGGCTTAATGGTGGCATTGCCCTTGGCGACAGTCGTTTTCGTGGGTTCCCTGTGCAGCGGGCGAACCTGGCAGGAATCATGGCTCACCGCCGCCGAATTAATGGCCCATGTAGTGGGTGAAGTTCTCACGAGTGCCTGAAACTGAATTTGTTCGGCGGTCGTGGCAGGTGTTGGGTGGATCCGGAACACTCGGAACAAAAGCTTGCCAAGCGATTGTTACAATAGGATGTAACCCGTTGTCGCCAAATGCCTTGCGGCGATGCCAGCCATGCCAAAGCGGCCCGCTCTTGGCAGGACCGGCCTGGGCTTCGCTACAATTCAGGCCATGCAGCCGAGTGTCGGGCAGAAGGCCCGGCAGCGGGGGACCCATTTGGATCCGCGGCGGAGTAATCCACAGCCGCGGTTCCCGGGGCGCAGATCTGAGCGATCAGGTCGGAGCACTTTCAAGCTCTAGCCCGTCAGCTAACCTCGCAGGCGGGACCGGTGCGTAGACCGGTTCCAAATTGAAAGGGCAATCTCGTCCGCTGCTTGGACGACCGCCCAGTGTTTGCCGCGCGATCGATTCGGTCGTTTCTGCTCGCTTCACCCTGCGCGATGGGAACCTGGCATGGCGTGACCGCCCTTGGTTGGCGGCCAATCGGCGCCATGCCCGAAGTCCAGCCGCAGGCAGGCGGGGAACAAAAAGCCCTCGCTCGTGCGGCTCGGGAGTTCTGCGATGAACGCGTTTGTCGTGAAGTGTGCTGCGCTCGTTGCGCTAGCCACGGCTGGTTTGACGATTGACGGTTGGTTGACGGCGAGTGAGCGGCCGCAAGTCGTATCGGCGGCGCTCGAACAATTGCACGGCAACGGCGAGGAATTCACCCGCCAGGAGCAACTTCGTCAACTGCGATCGCTCCGGCGGATGGGCCTGGCGGCACTCGTCGCGCTGTGGGGCCTCGCGCTCTTTGTAGGAGATGCGACCGCCTGGCTGCTGCGGCTTGAGCCGCCGCAGGACAAAACGGCGGGCAAGGTTGCGCCGCCCGCCGGCAAGTACGGCGTTCGGCCGTTCCTGCTGCTGATCGCTGCCGTATCCGCGATCAGCCTGTTTGCCGGCTGTTGGCGGCCGTTTGAGCCGATCCAACTGGAAACGATCAGTCCGAACGAAGAGGCGTTTCTCTTGCCGCTTATCGACGACGTGAAACGGCAGACGTCGACCAACAACGAAGAGTACCTGAAGGAGAACCTCGTCTACACGAAGCAGGTCCGCATTCCCCAGCAATGGGTCCAGCGAGGCTACGAGACGTTCGGCCCCAACGGAACCTGGCAGCCCGCGGCGATTCTGGTGAAGGTCGACAAGTCTCCGGTGACGCGCGAATGGACCGCCGACTCGGACAGTGGCACGTCGAACAAAAACGAGGCCATCTGGGTGATGACGTCCGATCAAGTCGAGTTCTCGACCGGCTGGACATGCACGGCGCGGATCGCTTCGCGCGACGATGCGGTGAAGTTTTTGCATAACTATCCGAACGGCTCGCTCCGCGAAGTGCTCGATACGGAGGTTCGCGGCAAGCTGCAGGCGGTGTTTGGCCTGGAGGTGACCGATCAGCCGATGAGCGAACTGCGCAGCGAGGCCACGCCTTTTATCCTGCGGACGGTAAACGACGTGACGGAGTTCTTCAAGCAGCGCGGGGTGACGATCACGAACCTGGGTATTACCGGCGGCTTCGTGTACAAGGATCGATCGATCATGGACACGATGGTCCGCGTCTTCAACGCCGAGCAGGAAAAGGCGATCGCCACCGCCGGGTTTCAGGCTCAGGAAGAGAAGAACAAGGCCGTCTTTGCGGAAGCGGAAGGGCGAGCCAAGGCGCTCCTGACGGAGAAACAGGCCGAGGCGGAAGGGATCAAACTCGTGGCCGACGCCCAGGTTTACGAAATGGACGTGGCGCAGTGCGATCCCGAGACGTACCTGGCCCTCAAGCGGCTCGCTATCGATCGAGCCCGGCTCGAGCAGTGGGACGGCAAGTTTCCCAGCTACTTTGTGGCCGGCGGACAGTCGCCGGATCTGCTCTGGCAGATGCCGGTCGCACAGGCGGCGAAGTAGCCAGGCGTGTGGGCGAGAGAGCCGGCAGTGCGCTCGAGCGTGTGGAGCCGCACTGCCTGGAGACTTTGTCAGGCGTCGGCCGCGGCGTGCTTGCGCTTCGGCTTATAGATTTCCGTCGCCGTGCCGAAGTAGGCTTCGCTGGCGTTCATCATGGTTTCGCTGAGCGTCGGGTGCGGATGGACCGTTTCGGCGATGTCGGTCACTTCGCACCCCATTTCGATCGCCAGGGCCGCTTCGCCGATCAGTTCTCCTGCGCCGGGGCCCACGATACCGATTCCCAGCACGCGTTCGGTATCAGGATCGACGAGGACTTTTGTCAGTCCGTCGGATCGGCCGAGGGCCACGGCCCGGCCGCTGGCGGCCCAGGGATACGTCGCCGCTTCGTACTTGCGCCCGTCCTTCTTGGCCTGATCTTCGGTCAGGCCGGTCCAGGCGATTTCGGGATCGGTGAAGACGACAGCGGGAATCGACTGCTTGTCAAACTGCACCGGCTTGCCCAGGATCACTTCGGCTGCGACCCGCCCCTCGTGCGTCGCTTTGTGGGCCAGCATTGGTTCGCCGGCGATGTCGCCAATCGCCAGGATGTGCGGATCGGCGGTTCGCATCTGCTTGTCGATGATCGCGAAGCCTCGCTGATCAAGCTGTACGGCCGTGTTTTCCAGGCCGAAGCCTTTGCTGTTCGGACGGCGACCGACGGCGACGAGCACCCGATCGAACTTTTCGGTGCCAAACTTGCCCGGACCTTCGAACGCGACTTCGACCTGATCATCGCGGAGGCCGAGCGAGCCGACTTTGGTGTTGAGCCAGATTCGCTCGCCGAAGAGCGTTTGCAACCGTTTGTGGAGCGGTTTGACCAGATCGCGATCGGCACCGGGCAGAAGGCCGTCGAGCAGTTCGACGACGCTCACCTCGGAGCCGAGATTGGCATAGACCGTCCCCATTTCGAGGCCGATATAGCCGCCGCCGATCACCAGGAGCGACTTCGGCACATCGACCAAGTTCAGCGCCCCGGTCGAATCCATCACGCGGTCTGAACCGATATTGAACGCCGGCGGCATCGCAGGGACCGAGCCCGTCGCCAGGACGCAGTAGTCGTAGGTGAGCTGGCGATCCTCGGGAATTGAGGCGTCGTCCCCTTCGAGGCGGAGCGTCGTGCTGTTCTCAAAGACCCCGCGGGCCGTGATCACTTTCACGTTGCGCCGCTTGGCGAGCTGCTTGAGCCCGCCAGCCATCGTCGAAATGACCTTTTCCTTGCGGGCGCGGACTTTGTCGATGTCGATCGTAGGCTGCGAGAACTCGACTCCCCATTCTTCCCGCATTTCGTCGACTTCGGAGATCACCCGGGCGACGTGCAGCAGGGCCTTGCTCGGAATGCAGCCCCGGAGCAGACACGTCCCGCCGAGCCGCGCATCGGACTCGACGATCGTTACCTCGAGACCTTCGTCGGCCGCCAAAAACGCCGCCGCATAGCCGCCGGGACCACCGCCAAGAACAACAACAGAGGAGTGCATCAGGCAGGCTCAGGGCTAAAGGATTGGAGGGACGGCAAATATCACGGGGGCTGCTTCTCGACTTGCCAAGAAACGCCAAGCGACGCTTCGTGGGAAGCGCCGCTCAGAATTATACGCTGCACATCGGGCCATCACTCTGGGTAATGGCGCCAAGCCAACGACTAACGCGCCAGGAACTCAACCACGATATTCACATCGACCGGCAAGCTGAAGTCGGCTGGGCCCGGCAGACCAACCATGGTGGCCCGCAGCGACTCGGTGTCGAGCGTGATCCAATCGGGCGTCTGCTGGCTGTTGCCGTCGCCGACGATCCCCTTGTAGTAGTTGTAGATCGCTTCCTTCGGCCTGATCGTGATCACGTCGCCCGGCCGCAGCTGGTAGCTGGGGCTGGTCACTTTGATGCCGTTCACGCTGAAGTGGCCGTGGACGATTCCCTGGCGAGCCTGCGGGCGGGTCTTCGTCAGGCCCGAGCGGCGAATGACGTTATCCAGCCGGCGTTCGCACATCGTCAGCATCTGCTCGCCGGTGTTCCCCTTCTTCGAGGCCACCATGTCGTAGTAGCGGCGGAGCTGCCGCTCGCCCAGGCCGTAGTAGTGCTTGATCTTCTGCTTCTCGGCCGAGGCCAAGCCCCAGTTCGACATCTTGCGGGCCCGGGGATGCATACCTGGCGGGCTTTCGCGCCGTTCGAGGGCCCGAGTCGCGCCAGCCGTTTCGTAGATCAATGTTCCCAGGCGGCGGTTGATGCGAGCCTTGGGACCGTGATAGCGAGCCATTTACCGTTGCTCCAAAAGCCGAACCAGACGCCACTCGCGTGCGACACAAACCTGGTTGGGGGTCCAAACCGTGTTGGTGGAAACCACTAATAATGCCGAAATGAGCCGCCGGCTGCAAGTGGCCCCTCTGCAGCAGGACAGAGGGATCGGGAGACAGGGGATAGAGAAAGGCCGGCGATAGGGTACAGGTGCACAGCGGCGCGGCCGAAATTCGCCTTGTCGCGGGGGACCGCTTTCAGTATTGATACCCGGCCTTTGCCCGACGGTTTGCGCCGGCCGCGGGGTAGTGCGCAGTCGGCTTGGCCGGCTGTGGGTCCCTGGCGCCGCGCCCCGTTCCCGCGTTCGTTATTGCGAGGGCTGCTGACATGAATTATCTGGCCCGAATTGTGCAAATGCTGCATCAGCCGCCGGCTGCTGCGCGGTGGCCAAGCCACCGCGTGCAAGTCGCCGCCTTGGCAGCGGTGCTGGCGGGACCCCACATTGCCGTCGGACAAGGTGTCACCCCCCAAGGCTACCCTACGCAGGGGAATGTGCCGCCTGGCTACTCACTGGGTCCCGAATTGACGCAGCCTCTGGCAGGTCCGGCCGCCGCCACTCCGGGAAGTGGAGTCTCGTCCACGGCCCCCAATCTTCCGCCGGTTCCGACCGCCCCGCAGGCCGACGGGCCGCGGCAGTTGGTCGTCGATGTGCAGATTGTCGGCAATCGGTCGACCAAAGAGCACGAAATTCAGAAACACATTCAGTCCCGCCGTGACCGCGAGTTCGATTCCGAGACGGTCCAGGCCGATCATCGCCGCCTCCTGCAGACGGGCCTTTTCCGCGATGTCACGACTAAGACACAGCAAGTTCCCGGCGGAGTGATCGTCATCTTCGAGGTGGCCGAGCGGCCACGGATCAACTACCTGCGGCACTTGGGCAATCGCGGTCTAAGCGAAAAGGCGCTGATCAAAGAGCACGGCATGAAGCAGGGGGATCCGCTCAATGCCTTCTCGACCGAAGAAGGGCGGCGGAAGATCGAAGAGCTCTACCACCGCAGCGGCTTTCCCAACGCCACGGTCTCGATCCTCGAAGGAAACCGGAAAGAAGACCAGGGAGTGGTCTACGTCATTAACGAAGGGCAACTGGAGCGGATCGAAAAGGTCGTCTTCGAAGGCAATACGATTGCCACCGCGAGCCGGCTCCGTACGCAGATCGAATCGAAGCCGGGATACTTCTGGTACTTCTTCGGCGGCAAGCTCGACCGCGAGAAACTCGATGCTGATGTGCAGAAACTGACGGCCTACTACCGCAGTCTCGGCTTCTTCCGGGCCCGCATCGGCCGCGAGCTCGAATTCGACGACGCGGGGAAGTGGGTCACGGTGAAGTACATCATCGACGAAGGGCCGCGGTATGTCATTCGCAACGTTTCGGTCGAAGGCAACACCAAGTTCGCCAGCGATCCGCTGCTCGGACAAATGCAGCTCAAGTCGGGGCAGTTCTATAACCAGGGGGCGATGAATCGCGATCTGAACACGCTGGTCGATCTGTATGGCAGCCAGGGACACGTGTTTGCCGACGTGCAGGCCGATCCCCGATTCCTCGAAGAGCCGGGTCAGCTCGATCTGGTCTATCGCATCAAGGAAGGGGACGTGTTCCGCGTCGGCGAAATCAATGTCCACATTGCCGGCGAATCGCCCCACACCAGGCAAACGGTCATCCTCAATCGGCTCGGTCTGGCGGTCGGCGACATTCTCGATACCCGCAAGATTCGCGATGCCGAGCGGCGACTGAAGTCGTCGCAACTGTTCGAAGTCGATCCACAGATCGGCGAACCGCCGCGCATCGCCATCCGCCCGCCGGACTATAGCGCCGTCGAAGGACTTGCCGAAGGGCCCCGCGATGGGGGCACACTCCGCGGACAATCGCCCGACGAGCGGATACCAGCAAGCGGGACGGCCGTTCGGCCTGCTCCGCCGACAGCCGCACGTCCCGTAACGCCTGTTCATTCGTGGGAGCAGCTGCGCGGGCGCTAAGGCCGCCCGCTCGACTCCGACCGGTTGCTCGCTCCCCGCAGAGTCGACCAGCCCGGCAACACAGCACTTTTCAGGAAACCCGCTTTGACCCCTTGCCCTCTTCCGCGACCCACTGCCACCGCCGTCTGGCGAGCAATGCTCGGCGCCGCCTGGCGAGCGATGCTCGGCGCCGGCTGCCTGGCACTCGGCAGTCTGCTGGCTGGCAGCGCGCTGACTGGCTGCTCGCTTCATCCAGGTTGCGGCAGCGGCTCGTGCGGAGCGGGCTGCGCCACTTGCGGCGCAAATCCTTATGGGGCCGGTGCGCCCGGTGCCAATCCGTGGCAGCCGCGCGGCATGGCGGGCGAACAGGTTCCCACGATTCAGGTTCCCTCGGCACCTCCCGGCGGGCAACTCCCGACGCAGCCCAATCAGCCGATCATCCGCGGCCAGTCGCCGGATTACGCAGCTGCACCCAGTTACAACACGGCACCCGGCTATGCGTCCGCCCCGAGCGGCTATCCGGCTCAGACGACTCCCGGTTCCGACCAATACTTTCGACAGCCGACGCCCATTTCCGGTGGCACGCCTCCGGCGACAACCGCGTACAGCTTTCAACAGCCGGGCGAAATCGGGCCGGTTCAGGGCTATGCAGGACAGAACGTTCCAGGACAGGGCATCCCGGGACAAGGCCTTACGGCCCAGCCGATGACGACTCCGTTGCCGCCGCCGCCGGGTGGGGGCCTCGCGCCGCCAGGGGGAAGCCTTCCGCCGCCCACCCTGGCTCCGACGATGCCGTGGTGGAGTCCTCCGTCGAATGTGCCGCTGGCGGCTGATCAGATTGAAGCGACGCCGGCTCCGGTCGATATTTTCGTCGAAGAAACCCGCACCGGACGGTTTATGTTCGGCGTGGCAGTCAACTCCGACGCGGGGCTCACCGGGCAAGTGACGATCGACGAGCGGAACTTTGACATCACTCGAGTTCCGACGAGTTGGGACGACTTTGCCGACGGCCGGGCCTGGCGCGGCGCAGGGCAGGGCTTCCGGATTGAAGCCCAGCCCGGCAGCCAGGTACAGCGGTACCTGGTGAGCTTCACCAATCCGTACTTTCTCGATACGAATGTCAGCTTTAGCGCCAGCGGCTTTTACTTCGACCGGCGCTATTTCGACTGGACCGAGTCGCGCTACGGCGGACGCCTGGCGTGGGGCTATCGCCTGACGCCCGACCTGTCGGTCAGCGGTGCGCTGCGGGCCGAGCATGTGTCGGTCTTCGATCCGCGGGTGCTCGGCGTCCCCGAGCTCGATGCGGCCCTGGGCGACAGCGAGCTGTACAGCGGCCGCGTCTCGATCATGCACGACACGCGCGACCTGCCGTTCATGCCGACCGAAGGGCACTTGATCGA
>JALORD010000679.1 GCA_025459145.1 Pirellulaceae bacterium
GTGAGCGAGATTCTGCCGCAGCAACTACCGTAGCAGCATGCCGCCATCTGCCGACCAGCCATGAGTGGACCCACCCAGCCCGTCGCGCTCGTCACCGGCGCCTCGCGCGGCATTGGCCGGGCGATTGCCGTTCGCCTGGCTCGCGAGGGGTACGCGGCCGTGATCAACTATCACAGCAATCGGGCCGCAGCTGACGAAGTCGTCCAAGAGATTGCCGCGGCAGGAGGCCAGGCGGTCGCGGTACAGGCCGATGTGGGCAATTCCGCCGACCGCGAGCGGATGGTCGCCGAGACGCTCGCCGAGTTCGGCCGGATCGACGTGCTCGTCAATAACGCCGGCATCACGTCGGTCGGCCGGAAGGACCTGCTCGAGGCGACCGAAGAGAGCTGGGACGTGGTGTTCGCGACCAACCTTAAAGGACCGTTCTTCCTGGCGCAGCAGGTCGCCCGCGAGATGATCCGCCTCGCCAAGCGCAGCCAGATCGACTACGGCACGATCGTCAATGTCTCGTCGATCTCGGCCTACGCCGTGTCGACCAATCGGGCCGACTACTGCATGGCGAAGGCCGCCCTGCAGATGATGACGTGGCTCCTCGCCGATCGGCTGGCCGAACTGCGGATTCGCGTCTATGAAGTCTGCCCCGGCGTGATCGCCAGCGACATGACCGCGCCCGTCAAGGAAAAGTACGACAAGTTGATTGCGGACGGTATGAGCCCGATCCGCCGCTGGGGACAGCCCGACGATGTCGCCGCCGCCGTGGCGATGCTGGCCCGCGGCGAATTGCCCTTCAGCACGGGCGAGCGGATCAACGTCGACGGCGGCTTCCACATTCGCCGGCTGTAAAGCAATAGCGTGGCGCATGTCGTGCGGAGACGCGATATATTGCAGGGAACTTGGGAGGACTGGTTCCATGCAAAAGCTCATGTCTTGGTGTTGCCTCACATCGCTGGTCGCTGGCTTGGCGCTGGCGAGTTCCGCACTAGCCGCCGACTGGCTCGAGTGGCGCGGGCCGCAGGGAACCGGCCAGGTTCCTGCAGCGGGTAACGTCCCGCTTACCTGGTCCCCCACCGAGAACATCCGCTGGAAAGTGCCGCTCGATGGTCCCGGCAATAGCACGCCGATCGTCGTGGGCGACCTCGTCGTCATCACGCACGCGCCGCAGGACAGCAAGATCCGCGGCATTCGGGCCTACGACCGCAACACGGGCGAACTGCGTTGGAAGCACGAGGTTGAGTACGCCGAGAAGGAGCCGACGCACGATACGAATCCCTACTGTGCGGCGTCCCCGGTGAGCGACGGCGAGCGGATCGTCGCCTGGTACGGCTCGGCCGGCGTCTACTGCTACGATCTCGCGGGCAAAGAGCTGTGGCGCCGCGATTTGGGCAAGGTCGAACACATCTGGGGTTATGGCAGCAGCCCGCTCGTTTACAAAAACCTGGTCGTGCTCAATTACGGCCCGGGCCTCAACGCGTTCGTCGCCGCTCTCGATAAGCAAACGGGCAGCGAAGTCTGGCGGAAGGAGTTTCCGGAGCAGAAGTCGACCAAGATCGGCGACTACCGGGGCTCCTGGAGCACGCCCGTCGTGTTGCCCGCGGGCGTCGCCGGCCAGAATGGCGATCTGCTCCTTTTGAGCCTGCCCGATCGGTTGTACGCCGTCGATCCGCAAACGGGCGTCGACGTCTGGTCGTGCGGCGGGCTGACGAAGAACCTGGTCTACACGTCGCCGCTGATTGCGGGTGACGTGGTCGTCGCCATGTGCGGCTATACGGGGCCGGCGATTGGCGTGCGGGCCGGCGGCCAGGGAGACGTGACCGAGACCCATCGCCTGTGGGTCCATCCGCAGAACCCGCAGCGCGTCGGCTCGGGCGTCGTCGTCGGCGACTACCTCTACATCTTGAACGAACCCGGAATCGCCTGGTGCCTCGATCCCAAGACGGGCGAGAAAAAGTGGGAACAGCGAATCGGCGGCGCAGGAAGCTGGAGCTCGATGAGCCTCATCGGCGGCAAGATCTATGTCCCCACGACCGCCGGCACGACGCTCGTGATCGACCCCTCGCCCGAGGCGTGCAAGATCGTCGCCGAGAACAAGCTCGGCGAACTGACCCGCGGCTCGCTCGCGGCCAGCGGGAAGCAACTCTTCCTGCGAACGTACGAAAACCTGTACTGCATCGAATCGAAGTAGCACGAGCGAAGTAGCACGAATCGAACCAAGGAATCGAAGCGAAGTAGCAGCCGCGCCTCGTTTTCTCCTCGATCAATTCCGCCTCTCTGGCAAAAGGCTTTTCATCACCGGCGGCAGCCGAGGGCTCGGCCGGGCAATGGCCCTGGCCTGTGCCGATGCGGGGGCCGATTGTGTGCTGGTCGGCCGCGACGAAGCGAGCCTCGACCAGACCGCTAAGGAGATCCGCGCCCTCGGCCGTACCTGCCTCACGCACGCGGCTGACATCAGCCAACCCGAGGAATGCGAAGCAGCCTGCGAGCGGGCCATTCGCGACTTCGGACCGATCGACATCCTGATCAACAACGTCGGCGGCCGGCGGCAGAACATTCCGACCGAGGATATGCCGGTCGAAATGTGGCGGCACCTGATCGACCTCAACCTGACGAGTGTCTTCAT
>JALORD010000230.1 GCA_025459145.1 Pirellulaceae bacterium
CCAGCGTGCAGCCTCGCCGCGGAAGACTACCTGGTCGAGCGTGCGCTCGCGAACTGCTTGGATGTAGCGTGTCCAAGCTTCGGGTGAGGCACGTTCAGGCGCATCGGCCGCGGGAAGGCGGATCACGCGTGCTTCGCAAAATGCCTCGACCTCGCGCTGCGGAGTGCCTGCCTCTAGAACGCGTTGTTCGAGCAGCGACTTGATCTCGAGGGCCGTCGGAAGCGGTAACGCCGGGGCGGCCGGCAATTCGATAGCCGGCCCAATTCGCAAATCGCGGAACCACACTTCCTCGCTGTGATTCTGCGGCCGACATGCTCGCGGGCAGGCGCGATCGCGTACAGACTCCCCGTGTATTGATAGGGCTTGAGCGTGCGGTAACGCTCCGCGGCGTCATCCAAAAGTTGTACTTCGATGCCCGCTCCGGCACCATGGTGATTGCCGTCGGTTGGAACCCGAATGTAGACGCCGCTGTTGCCCCCGGCCTTCAGTCGGTAGCGGAACCGCAGGTTGTAGTCGCCGTACTGCTCCTGGCTGCGAAGCCAGGGACCTTTTTCGCCCGTACAGACGATTTGCCCATCGTCCACCTTCCAGCACTTCTCGGCGGGCTCGCCGGCTCCTTCCCATCCCGCCAGCGTTCGGCCATCAAAAATGGGCTGATATCCTTCCTCGACAACGGTCGCTTCCTGGCCGTCGGCGATCGGAAGAATTGCGACTTGAGAAAGGGTCACGCCGACGATCAGCAAGAAACGATGCATGACCAGCACCCGGTGTGTGAAATTGTGGGGCGGGAAGCGGGGCGGAAGGAGGGCGAGACGATCATAAACGACAGATCAGCCCGAAGCAAACGAGCAGAGATCCGCACGACCGCGAACGTAACAACGGCGTCGAAGCCCAAACGCTCTGGCAGTATCAGCGATCAACCTGCATGGCCTGTTGCCACTGCGCTTCGAACTTGGCCAGCGGCTGGCCGACCAGTCGTTCGAAACGCTGCACGGGGTCGCCCGCTTCGGTGGCAGGATTGAGGTACTCCGCCATGCGATCAGACCCGAGCAGGTTCTGCTCAAAAGTCAGGTAGTGGGCCAATCCCCAGGCATGCAGATAGTGCCGGCGCGGCGCGGTAGCGTCATGGGGACCCAGAAACTCGTGTTCGCCCGCACGCAGCATTTCCGACAGCGGAAGGGGATGGTCGGTTCGAAGGTCGTCGCGCAGCGCCACGTGTCGAACGGGATCGAGCGCGTCCAGTCGCAGGGAATCACCGTCGAGTTCACCGGCTTCAAAGACTTGGGCCAACCCCTCATTGAGCCAGCGAGGGAAACGTGTCCGCTTGTCGGGAAACGCAAACAGATCGACCCAGGCATGAAAGGCCTCATGAGCCAAGCTGCGATACATGGACGAGGTCGCTTCGCGCGATTTCGCCTCCGCCAAACGCAGGCTCTCGCGATTGGCGGCCAGGGAACTCTCGTGCTGCTTCTTCCAGGCCGCCTTTCGCTGTCGCAACTCGGCCGCAATTTCATCGTCGGAATAGCCAGCCGTTTTGAGTTCCGCCGCAATCTTGGTCAGGACTTTTGGCAGTTCGCGGTCGAGGCGTGCAAGCTCCTCTTGGACTGTCTGACTGCGGGCTTGCACGTCCGCCAGTCGCTGGCCGATACGATTCAACTCGCTCCCCGCGTAGATCGTGCGTTCGCGGGGAGCGTAGAACGCCGCGTTGTCGAGCGCTAGTCCCAACTGCCGCACTCTCGCTTGATACCGGTCGAGCGATCCGTCGAGCCGCACCGCGAGGGACTGCGGCTCTTCCGTGCATGGAGGAAGCAGCGTCCGGTAGCCGCGAAAAAGCTGCTCGATCCGCACCACGGCTCGCCGCGTTTGGGCATCGTCGGCCGTACTCGTGAGCGAGAACCAGGGACCGTCATACTGGAGGATTCGCTGTCCTCCTTCGACCTGAATTGGCCGGAGTTTCACTTCTTCGAGCCGGCCCGCTTCGATCAGCGTGCGATTGCGAAAGGCGGCGAAACGTGCAGCCAACTCCGCATGTTCCGACTCCGGCAGGCGATCGAGCGACCTCACGCGGTCACGGGGAATGCCGCGTACGACGGCGTACATTGACTTTCCCGCGGGCTGCAGGATCTGGGCGAAGTCGATCTCGCTGTCTGTCTCGCCTTGGATCAATCCGCGGATCTGCGAACCGTCATGGAGCGCGACGTTTTCCAGCTTCCAACGGCCAAGCGGGTTGTCGACCTCTTGGGCGGGGGCTGGAGGTACCGCGACCAGCACGGCTGCCGACACAAGTCCCGAGAAAATCGCTAGGCGGCATCGCCGGCCAAGTGCGGCGCCCCTGGCTGAATTCGCGGACTTTAGGAAACCCCACTCGGTCATCGTCTGATTCCCACGCGGCGAACTCACGAGACCTCCATCAACCCTTACGGACCGGCCGCTCGGCCGGGCACGCGCGGATCGGCTACGCCGCGAAACAAGCGTGTCTGGTCATCGTATTCGACCGCCTGGCTGACGCCCATGTTGCCCACTTCGTCCAGCACATGCCCGCGCAATCGCAAGTCTTTTTTAAGTTGGTCGTCCAATCTCGATTCCACGCGCAAGCGGTCGGGGGACCATTGATGATGAATCCGAGGCTGGCTAATCGCATCGGCCAGCGGCAACTCCAGATCAAGCCGGCGGACGATGGCCTGCAGCGATTGCGTGATGATGGTCGGCCCCCCCGCCGCTCCCACGGAGAGAATGGGTGTCTGGCCCCGGAGTACGATGGTCGGGCTCATGCTCGATAGCGGTCGCTTGCCCGGGGCGACAGCGTTTGCTTCGGCTCCGACCAGACCGAAGGCATTCGGCGCTCCGGGTGCGATGGCGAAATCGTCCATTTCGTTGTTGAGCACGATACCCGTTCCCGGGACGATCACCTTGGAGCCGTAGGTCGTGTTGATCGTCTGCGTCATTGCGACCCAGTTGCCGGCGGCATCGGCCGTCGCAATGTGGGTCGTATGCTTCTCGAAAACCCGTTCGTCAGCCGCAGTTGGATCGCCATGTCCGGCGACCTTCGTAACCCGGTTCAGATCGATCCGGGCGGCAAGCTGCCGAGCGTATTGCTTGTCGACCAGGCCGCGGGGAACGCGGGCGTGATCGGGATCGCCCAGCCAGTAGGCCCGATCGGCAAATGCGAGCTTCATGGCCTCCGCCAGCAGATGCTGGTACTGCCCTGGATCGCGGCGATAGTGCTCCTGCAGATCAAACGGCTCGAGGATGTTGAGAATCTGAGCGACGTGAACGCCGCCAGAACTTGGCGGAGGAAATCCGACAATCGTCCAATCGCGATACTTGGTGACTAGCGGCTCACGCAGGACCGGCCGATAATTCGCGAAATCGTCGCGCGATAAGATACCCCCATGTTCGGCCATCCATTGGCCTACCTGCTCGGCAATCGGTCCTCGATAGAAATGATCGACACCCTCGCGGGCAATACCACGGAGCGATTTCGCCAAGTCGGGTTGCTGGAGTCGTTCGCCTTCCTGCCATGGACTTCCATCGGGCTTGAGGAGCGAACACGTCCCGCCGTTTACCCTGGCAAGGATTCGCCCCGCGGACGCCTGTGCCGAAGCGTTCGAACGATCGAGGAGAAAACCTCGCTCGGCGATCTCGGCTGCGGGGAGAATGATTTCCGAGAGTGTTAGCCGGCCATGTTCCCGGATTGCCAAGTCGTAAGCAGCCAGCGCGCCCGGCGTGGCTACTGCGAGCGGTCCCTGTTGGCTCAGTTCGGGGCGGGGCTTCCCATCGCGCAGATACATGTCGCGCGTGGCATTGGCAGGTGCCGTCTCACGACCGTCGATCGCGATGAGTTGGCCATCGGCGCGGCGAATTAAGATAAAGCACCCGCCGCCGAGCCCGGAATTCTTTCCGTCGACGACGCCGAGAGTCAGTCCCACCGCGACGGCAGCGTCCACCGCGTTGCCGCCGCGGCGCAGGGCAGCCAAGCCCGCCTCGGTCGCGAGCGGATGGACCGACGCTACCATCCCATCCTGCGAAGTCGCGGCCTGGGCCGTCGGTATGGATTCGGCAGCGCGACCAATCGTCGCCCTGCCGATCCAACCTGCACAAGCAATCGTTGCCAACGCCGCCAGGATTCGGTACGAGCTTGCTTGAGGGCTAAGCATTCGTCGGCACCGAAGGATCCGAGGCGACGTTGACCCACACGTGAACGTGGGGCGACCCGCGGAAGTACCAGACGAACGACGGACCTTCGAGCCGCCAATTGTCCCAGATTTTGTCCTCTCCCAGATCCTCGTCGGTGTAGAACGCCAAGGAGCATTTGTCGAGGCCACCCTGGGCCTTGAGGCAGGCGACGACCTCATCCCGATCGCTTTGGCGGTAGGGCTCGATCAGCTTCTGCAGCGTCTTTTGGACCTGCTCCTTCTGATCGGCCGACAGTTCGGCGACCGGAATGCCGGAAAACGGCCCCTTCACGCCGCGGAAGCCGACCTTCTGCTCGATTGGTGTCGAGGGGACTTCGGCCTGCTTGCGCTGCTTGCCGTCGAGCATCTCGTAGACCTTGTTCGCTGCGAGCGCCTGCTCCCAATACACGTTACCGGGATGATTGGGTTCCTCGTCGAACGCACCGGCGGCGTGACCATAGAAGAGCGGTCCACCAAATGCGACGTTTTCGGTCGAGTTGCCGTCGCAACGCACTGTCATGTGCCGGCCGGTCATCACCAGTTCGAACTTCCCGTCGCCGGGCTTGCCGAAGATGGCAATGTTTTGGCTCGCACCCCAAGGACCGCCATTATCGCCTTCAATTTGTTTCTGCACGCGCTGGTGCCAATCGGGATGAATGATCCCCTGCCAGATCGCGTAGGCCAGTTCCCGCTGGTCCTTGGTGTAAAAGTCGCTATTGATCGTTTGCGGCGTGATATGCCAGTTGTTGGCGACACGGGTGCGTAGCGTGCCGAACTTGCGAGCTTCGTCAACATAGTCCCAGTCAAAGCAAACCGCTGCCCGCTGCTTCTCATCGAGCGAGTCGTAGAGCTTCTTGGTCAGCGTCTCGGGCGTTGCTTTGGCTTCGTCGGCGGCTCGCAACAACGACGGGCCCGCGACGGCCGCGACTGCTGCACCGGCCGAGGTCACGCGAATGAAGTCACGACGTGAGACGGCGGGAGTCGTAGAATCGCAATCCGGACAATCCGTGGGGCGGCGAAACATCGGACAACCTCCAAAAAGGAAGGAGAACGGGCGGCCAGTTGCCTGTAGTCTAGGCGATGGGCGCCTGCGGATGCAAACTGCATGACTTCTCAGAAAGTACGAAGGAGCTTGGAAACTCGTGTAGCTGAACCTGCTCGTCCTCCGCGTTGCTGCACTGACGGAAGCTCGCAGATTCTATGAGCGGCTGGGAATGTCGTTTACCGAAGAGCAGCACGGTAGGGGGCCGCTCCACTTATCGGCGAATCTCGCAGGAACGGTCTTCGAGCTTTATCTCAAGACGGAATCGGAGTCATCGACGAGCGGAACTCGATTTGGGCTCACCGTTGACGATGTAGAGCGTGCGGTGCGAGACGCGGAAGCCGGTGGAGGAACAATCTTGGGCGCACCGCGCGACTCACCGCGGGGACTTCGCGCGGTTGTTGTCGACCCAGACGGTCACAAGATTGAACTCACGGGACGATCGACTGCTGAGTGACAGAGGCAGCGTTGAAATCTTATGCTCCTCGCCTTCGGCGATTCGCCTGACACTTCGGGCAAAAAAACGTCGCCCGCTGCGCCTGGACGATGCGCACAATTTTTGTCGCTTGGCAAGTTGGGCAGATTTTCCCTTCGCGATCGTAAACGCGGTGCATGTTCTGATAGCCGCCGGCCCGATTCAGGGCGTTGCGATAAGTGCCGTCCGACAGCGTCGAACCTTCGTGTCGGATCGCTTCCTGCAGCACTTCACCGAGGCAGGTATGAACCCGCCGCCATTGTGACCTGGTAAGTTGGTCGCAGCGCCGCGCGGGATGAATCCCTGCCAGGTTCAGAATCTCGGAAGCATACAGATTACCGATGCCGGCAACCGCCCGTTGATCAAGCAGGGCAACCTTGATTGCTCGCCGGCTGCTGGCCAATCGCAACTGCAGTTCTTCGGCGGATAGCTGCAGCGCGTCAGGCCCGAGCTTTCCACTGCCAAGTTGGCTCGTCAGTTGTTCGGCAGTCAGCAGTCGGACCGAACCCAAGCCGCGGCGATCCCAATACCAGACCTGGCGAATCGGCCCGCCCGTCAGTTCCAGGCAAAATCGCAAGTGTTCCTTGGTCGGCGGATCTGCGACCAGCACCAGCCCGGTCATCCGGGGTTCGAAAATCAGCGAATCGCCATTATCGATCCTCACCACCACACGCTTGCCGAGCCTGTCGACAGCAGTGACCTCACGGCCGACTAGCCGCTTAGCCAGCGTTGTTGGTCTCGGCTGGATCAGGATTGGGCGCCGCTCACAAGGTGACCGATCAGCCGCCGCGATCCGACTGCCGACGATCGCCGCAATCCCGCGGCGCATCGTTTCGACTTCTGGTAGTTCGGGCACGGTCGGTCCGCCTTGTGAAGAACGTCGTGGACTTGTTCTCCACCGATATAGCTCACCTTACGCCACCTGATACGCCCGGTTGCGGTACAAGAAGTCGATGATGTTCCCTTCGTGCGGCTGGAGCCAGTTGAGCTTGGTGGTCGGGATCGGGCCGATGTTGAGCCGGTCGATGTGGATGTCGTCGCTCAGCCGCTGAATCAGCTGCTCGTTCTTGGTGATGGCCGTGCAGACTAGCGTTGGGCCCATCTTCTGCAGCATCTGCTCCTGCGGGCACTCGACAACGGTAGAGAAGGGAAACATGTATTCCTTCTTGGCAATCGCTGCTTCCGGCGTGGTGCAATGGACCACCATAGGCCGCAAGTAGTCGCACCGCTCCTGCTCGACCAGGCGGGGGCCGAACTTGGCCGTCATGTCGGTGACGCCGGATTCCTTGAGGTCGGCTTCGATCATCCCCCATACGGCCTTGGCCTGGCCGGGGACGGTGAACGCCGCGAGCCCCGCCGTCGGATCGGTCGGCGGCTTGGCTTCGATCGGACCGATCTTCTCGGCAATGGCCTGAGCGATTTCTTTCGTATGCCGCGACGCCCACACGCCCGAGCAGTTGATGCAGCCGCGACCCGAGTTGATGTAGATACTCTCGACCATCAGATCGAGGTACTTCTCCCAGTTGTCGACTTCGTCGTCCCCCAGGATGATCTTGCTGAAACCCGGGCCGTGAGCCTGCACTCGCGGGTTGCCTTTGTAGCGTTCGACCGTCGCCGTGCCGCCGAAGATCATAGCCCGCGTGCAGTGTTCGAGCACCGCCGCACCGGCCTCAGGGCCACCCGGATAGACGCAGAAAACTTCCGCGGGAATGCCCGCCGCGATGTAGGCCGAGATCATCCGGTACGGCGTCCACGGCTCCTGCGGACCCGGTTTGAGGACGAGCCCCATCTGCAGCGGGATCACCGGGAGCCACAGCGTATGCACCCCGGGCGAATTCGACGGGAGCACGGCACTCAGCACCGGAGCCTGCGCCTGATAGCTCACGACGACACCGCGACCTTCTTCGCCGTAGCCTTTGGTCAGAATGTCGAGCGGCAGGCCACGGGTGAGGCAGTCGAGGATCTTACCCATGTTGGCCAAGACGAACGCATTTTTCGACATGTTCATCTTGCACATGTGCTCGGGGAGCCCCGTGCTCGCCGATTGCTGGTGGGCGAACTCATCGGGCGTCTGCGTGCCGTCGCCGATCGGGAGCGTCCCCTTCTCGTACAGTTCTCCAGCCT
>JALORD010000231.1 GCA_025459145.1 Pirellulaceae bacterium
TGGCCGAAGCGATCTATCCGCTGCACCACACTGAAGAAGCGAGTGCCGCCTACATCGCCGCGCTCGATGCCGAGGCCGCGGAATTAGCGGGACAGATTGCCAGTGCCGCGCAGGCTCAACAGGGGCTGACTTCCGAGCGGGCGGCGCTCGACGAGCAAATGGCCGGCGTCCAGAAGCAAATCGAACCGCTCGAGGCTCAGAAGGCGATCCTGGCCAAAGAACTCGAGGAACTGCAAAAGCCTGCGGAGGAGACAACGGCCGTTCCAGCAGTTGGCCCCACGCAGTTCGTCGCGGTTCAGGATGCTGCCGGGCAGGACCAACCCGCGCCCGATCAGCCTGCGGAGCCCGCGCCCAATCCGCGAATCGAGCAGCTAACCGCCGAGATCATGGCGATCGACGGGCAGATCGCGCCGCTGACGGAGTCGCTGACCCAGTTGCAAACGCAGGTCGGCCTCCTCGACGAGCGTTTGGCGGCGTCGACGGTCGAAATTGACACTCTCAATGGCCGGAAGGACGTCCTGCCGCTCTTGAAGGAGGCCGAAGAGCACCACGGGCTGAACCACCACTTTACCGGACTGATGCTGCCGATGAAGATCCCCAGCGGCAACATGTGGGCCAGCACCTACTTTCTAATGACCGGCTTTCACGCGATCCACGTGCTTGTGGGGCTGATCGTGTTTGCGATCGTGCTCATGTATCGACTCGATTCGTCGAAAGCCAACATGCTGGAGAACACCGGCCTGTACTGGCACTTCGTCGATCTGGTGTGGATTTTCCTGTTCCCGCTGCTCTATTTGTTCTAGTTGGGTCATTGGTCACTAGTCAGCAAAACACAAATGACAAGTGACAAATGACAAGTGAAAAAATCCAACGGACTGCTGACTACTGACAAAAGCCTAACCATATGTCCGACCACGCTGCTGCCGCCGACAAAGACCTCGACGACCTGCACGAGCATCATGCTCCCGGAGGGCTGGGCAAGTACATCGCCGTGTTCGTCGCGTTGTGCGTGCTCACGGCGATTTCGTTTACGGTGGGGAATTCGCAGTCGCTGCGAGAGAACTCTCCCACGGTGATGTGGGCCACGATGATGGCCGTCTCGTGTGCCAAGGCGATGCTGGTCATCTTGTTTTTCATGCATCTGCAATGGGAAGCGAACTGGAAGTACGTGCTGACGATTCCAGCTAGCCTGATGAGCGTGTTTTTGCTGCTGATGCTGATTCCCGATATCGGCCGCCGCGTCGAAAAGTACGCCGCCGAGCGGTGGCTACACGCTCCCGTGCCGCAGGCACATGATGCTCACGCCAGCCCTGGCGAAGCTGGGCACGATGACCATGATCACGCAGGCCACGAACACGAAGCCGGCTCAGCCGGGGGTACGGCGAACCACTAGCTTGCCCCCCTCGGCTCACGTGCCCGATTCCGTCGCGATTGAAACCCGGGGGCTTTCCTTCCGCTATGGGCAGCGTGTGGCCCTGTCGGAACTCGATCTGACGATCAGCCGCGGCGAGATTTTTGCAATTCTCGGCCCCAACGGCGGCGGCAAGACGACGCTTTTTCGGCTGCTGTCGACGCTTGTGCCGATGCAGACCGGCACGGCGACGGTCCTGAGATTTGATCTCGCCCGCGAGCGGCAGTCGATCCGGTCGCAAATTGGCGTCGTGTTCCAGGCTCCCAGCCTCGACCGCAAGCTCACCGTCGCCGAAAACGTCGATCTGCAAGGTCGCCTGTACGGCTTAGGTGGTAGCTCGCTCCGGCAGCGGCGGGACGAGTTGCTCGCCCAGTTTGGCCTCTCCGAGCGAGTGAACGAACTGACCGAACGGCTGTCGGGCGGTTTAAGGCGACGGGTCGAGATCGCGAAGGGGCTGGTACATTCGCCTGAGTTGCTCCTGCTCGACGAACCGAGCACGGGGCTCGATCCGACTGCCCGCAACGACCTGTGGCGCTATCTGACCGAATTGCGCGCTGCGGGAACGACCATTGTCTTCACGACGCATTTTCTCGATGAGGCAGCCGTCTCCGATCGCCTGGCAATTCTGAGCGAAGGAAAGCTCGTCGCGCTCGGCGCGCCGGAGGAGTTGCAAGCGAGCGTCGGCGGCGATTCGATCACGATCGAGACGGAAGATTCTGCCAATCTGGCCGCGGCTATTGCGCAGGAGTTTGGGCTGGCCGCACGCGAGCTGGAGGGCACGATCCGGCTCGAGGTTCCCGATGGCCATCGGTGGATTGCCCGCCTCGTCGAAGCGTTCCCCGGCCGAATCCGCGCGATTCGCCTCGGCAAGCCGACGCTGGAAGACGTATTCATCGCCCGCACCGGACACCGCTTTGCGGGCGAGCGGAGGGACAGCTAATGGCGTCAACTGGCTCCCGACCGGCGATCGCTTCGCCGCTGGCCGTCGCGTGGTCGCTGGCGTGGCGCGAGATCGTGCGATTCTTCCGCCAGCGCAATCGGATCATCGGCTCGATTGGCACACCGCTGGTGTTCTGGCTGCTCTTTGGCGCCGGGCTCTCCGGATCGTTCCGCATGGGGACCGGAACCGGCGGGCCCAGCTTCCTCGAGTTTTTCTTTCCGGGGAGCCTCTTGCTGTTGGTCCTGTTTACGGCGATTTTTTCGTCGATATCCATCATCGAAGACCGTCGCGAGGGATTTCTGCAGGGAGTCCTGGTTGCGCCAATTCCCCGCTGGTCGATGGTCCTGGGCAAGGTGCTGGGCGGAACGCTAATTGCGGTCTTCCAAGGATTGATCTTCCTGTTGCTTGCGCTAACCTTACCTATAGAGTTTCCCTGGCGTTGGCTGCCTGCACTCGTGGGACTGATCAGCCTTGCGGCATTGGGACTCACCAGCTTGGGTTTTGTGTTTGCCTGGCGATTGGATAGCACGCAAGGCTTTCATGCGATCATGAACCTCGTGCTGATGCCGATGTGGCTCCTCTCCGGGGGATTCTTTCCAGTGCCGGCGGCTGCAGCGGGAGGCCGCTGGCCTGAACAAGCCTTACATTTCGCGATGCGTGCGAATCCGCTCACTTACTCGGTCTCGGGAGTGCGACAGCTCCTCTCGCCCGGACTTGACTACACTGGAAGTTACGTGCCGGAGCTGACTTGGTGCTGGATCGTCACGCTGGCCTTTGCAGGTATTTGTTTTGCCGCTGCGGTTGCCGTTTCCCGGCAGCCCGCACCAGGAGATTCACTATGAGTCGCGTTGTCCTTGGTTGGTTGGCGGTCCTCTTCATGGTGATGGGCGGAACGGGGATTTGGCTTGGCATCAAGTATGCCGGGGCGAACGGGAGTCAGTCAGTCGGCGGGCTGGGGAACCAAGCCGAGATTGACGAGACATACCAGCGGATTCCGGCCGATGCTTCGCAGGAGTGGCTCGAGGAATTCACGCTCACCAGCCAGGCGGGCAAACCGGTGGCGTCGAAGGATCTCGCCGGCACGGTCTATGTGACCAACTTTTTCTTCTCCTCCTGCCCGGGGACCTGCCTGCAGCAGAACCAGAAGATCCAGGAAATCGCCCGCCAGTACGGCCCCAAGGGAGTGCAATTCCTGAGCGTCACTTGCGATCCCGACATCGACAGTCCGTCCCGCCTCCGCGAGTATGCCGCGAAGCTGGGCGCCAATCCCGCCCATTGGTCGTTCTTAACCGGCGACCTCGTCTACATCCGCCGCGTCGCCGGCGAAATCTACCGCATTCCGCTCGACAAGCAGACGCATTCCGAACGGTTCTTCGTGACGGACAAATGGGGCAAGATTCGCGGCAACTTTGAGTGGAACAAGCTCAACGAAATTACGCAAATGAAGCAGCTTCTCGATAAGCTGCTGGCGGAGACGGAGCCGGAGTTGGAGGCCCCCAGCGCCCCTCCGCAGGGCGAGGCGACGAGTGACCAGGAGTCAGGAGACAGTAAGCCCGATGCTGACGTCGCAGGCAAGGCCAGCCAGGCCGAACTGTCACCCGAGGTCGAGCCATCGCCTGTAGCGCCTTAGTCCGACGGCGACCACGCGACTTATCTTGAGCAAAAATCTGCTGTTGCTCAAAAAAACGAGTTCTGAGAGTTTATCCCCAGCATGCACTCGCCGGTTCTCCCGCAACCGGCGCTCGCCCGCAGTCCGACAAGGATGTCGGTGGCTCGCGAGCGAAGGGGTGTGCTGCAGCGAATTACCGGCTGGCTGGCCTCCCCGCGGCTTAAGCCAGCCCATCCGCAGAATGGATTCTCGGAGACCCACGATGCCCTTCTTCGCCGATCCCGTGCTCTTGTGGTGCCTGTTTGCGATTCAGATCGTCGGCCTCGTGAGCATGGTTCTTGCTCGGATGCCGCACCTCTCGCCGCTACATGCGTTCTGCCGCACCTGTTTCCTCGGGTGTCTCGTCGTGGTGGGGCTCGCAATGTTGGCGACCGCCACATCGCATACCTCGAACTGGGCCTGGTGCGGGACGGTATTCTCGATCATGGCCGTCGGCGCGACCGCGGATCTTGGAACCACCGCTCCGACCCAGGGGTTCTAGGTAGCGGCCTGTTGGGCTTGTCGCGTGCCCGAATTGAGAGCGGCCGAGGAAGACTTGGCCCCGCCGCGTTTGAATCGCGGACTTCTGGAGTGCTAGCAGGCCCCGCTGGTCTGGCGGTCGGCATGCAAAGTTTGCCTGCGCGGAACAGTTTAACGCGCGGAGCGAAAAGTCCCTGTTTTTGGGCCTCGGACGGGCCGCTAGCCGGCGGCAAAATCGAAAAAAACCTTCCGTCCGGCACGACCGGTTGACGACAACTACTATCGGGCAGAGATGCCATCACCGAGCTTGCGCGGGGGGCCAAGCATACTCGGCGGCGCCGACTGTATGGCGCCGCCCCCTCCAGCCTGTTCTCGGGCGAAACCTGCCACGTACCACCCGGAAGCTAGCGCCTGCGGCTGACCCAAACTCAAGCCGCGGTCGATTTGCTTGCCAAGCGCCGGGGGAAGAACGCCGCGGGATGGCGCGTCGGGCAGAGTGAACGAACAACCTCAGGAGGGGGACCATGCGACGTTATGTGTTTCGGCTGGCGATCCTGACCCTGGCAGCGCTCTTTCCCACCGTGGTTCGAGCGGGCGACCAGGAAATCGCACAGCAGATCGTGCAAAAGCTCCAGGCCGAGAAGCAGGCCGGCGAGCTGAAGGGTTTCAGCATCGACCTGTCGGTCGAAGAAGGAACCGTCTGGCTGTCGGGACGAGTCGCCGACGCCAACCAACAGGCCAAGGCCCTGGATATCGCCCGGCGAATCCCTGGGGTGAAGCAGGTGGTTAACGACCTTTCGGTCGCGGCCCCCGCTCCGGCCACCCGCAATCCCATTGCCAGCATGACCAATGCCGTGCAGCGGGCACTGGGTCGTCAGACACAAAATTACGAAGAACAGAATTACGAAGCGCAGCCCGCCGCGGCCACCGAAGAAAGCGGACCGATCGGGTCGGGTGTGCAGCCGGCTGGCGGTAGCCCGCTGGTCCAGGTGGCTCAGCCTGTGCCGACCAACTCGGCCTACTATGCCCAGGGCCCCCAAGCTCCGGTCGCCCGTCAGGCAGGCGGCAGCCAGGTTCCGCTGGCGTTCGCGCCGGCCAGCCAGGTCGCTTACAACCAGCAGGGAGCGGTCGCAGCCGACGGTTACACGACCGGCGGCCCGACACCGATGCACTTCGGCGGCAGCGGGGTGGGGATTGCTCCGGCCCGCTACGACCACCCGTCGATGCCGGGCTACGCCTGGCCGTCGTACGCGGCTCACCCGAACTACGCCGCGGTAACCTATCCGAAGCAGTACTCGCCCACGGCCTGGCCGTACATCGGACCGTTCTACCCCTACCCGCAAGTCCCGCTGGGATGGCGGAAAGTGACCCTGGAATGGGACGACGGTTGGTGGATGCTTGATTTCAAAGATCGCCGCCACTAAACCACAGCGAACCACGAGTTCCCAAGAGCCTCCGCGGAGCAGCAGCTTCGCGGAGGCTTTTTTCGTTGCGTCGCGTCTGCTAGGTTCCCCGCCGACTGTTGGTACGGGCTGCCGCTAGCAGTGCTACCGCCTGCCGCCTACCGGTTTTTTTGCCACAACCGGAAAAATCCGCAAGTTCGATCCAGCTTCACACGATAAATAGCTCTGGAAACGGACGGGCTGTAGTGCCCAGGGTGCATTTTCCGTGAGATCTACCCCCAGCGGACCCTCGCCGGCAGGCGGAAACGAACACCGAGGTTAGTTATGTCTAAGCGGACGCTCCTAGCGGCCTTCAGCACCTTGATTGCGGCTCTGTCGCTGTCGAATACCGGCTGTTTTGTCGGTCTCACAGCGGGGCCCGACTTGGGTCCGCTCGGGATTCCCATCCCGGTCAGCCCGTATTTCCAGAAGACGAAGGAAGACGACTTCTGGAACCACGAGCGTTACGATCGGGCTCCGATCCTGGGGCCGATCCTGCCGGGCGGTCCGACGGTGGCCCTCGACCCGCCGAGCGACGACGAAGTGATCCGCGCCTGGGAACGGGCCAACCCGATTCAGGGCGGCCTGCCGTTCCTGCACGAGGTGCAGCGGAATAACGTCCGCATCGTGAAGGAAAAGATCGCCGACTATGTCGATCCGCCGCGGGTCGTGCCGCTGATCGGGCCGGTCCAACTGCACCACGCCCACTACAAGTGCACGATCTACTACACCGAAACCACCCGCGTGGGCTGGCCTGTGCCGCACACGCTCACCGACGAAGACGCCCGCGAGGTGCTCTACATCGACCACAACCACTTCCACATGGTGGGCCCGGTCGACACGGGAGTCGGAGCGGACTTCTAAGGACGATAGCCAATCATTCGGCCAAATAGTTCGGCGGAGCGAGCCCTCGCAGCCGCCGAGTCACAATACGGTTAGATGAGGCGAACGAGGAACTCCTGATCAGAGTTCCTCGCTTCGTTGCGTCACACTGTTTTGCCGCTTCGCCCCCGCTGTCGATCAGGGCTTGGAGGGAGCGAGCAGGACGTCGGCCACAATCGGCAAATGGTCGGAGACGAACCGCCCGTCGACCCGCGGATCGTCGATCTGGTGCCGGGCCACGCCCGCCACGTCGCGGACGAAGATGTAGTCGATCTTGCTCCCGGGGCTGATCTGACGAAAGCCGTTCGACGTGGAATCGCCGCCGCGGTGCGGTTCACGGCTGATGTGCTGAGCATCGAGCAGTTTCAGCGCGGGGTCTTCCGGTTCGGTGATCGCCTTGTACGGAGCTGCGCTCGATCGGCAATTGAAGTCTCCCGTCAGGATCACGGGCAATCGCCGCTCGCCGCTCGCCGCCAGTTCGGCGATCTGCCTGACGATCAGCTTGCCGCTTTCGGTGCGGGCCTCGGGGCCGCGGTGATCGAAGTGCGTGTTGATCGCCAGCAGCTCGCTGCCCGACTTTTTGTCGCGGAGCTTGACCCACGACGCGATCCGCGGCAGCGCGGCGTCCCAGCCCTGGCTCCCCGGCTTGTCGGGCGTCGGCGAGAGCCAGAACGTCCCTTTCGCGAGCAGCTCGAACCGCTCGCGGCGGTAGAAGATCGGCGTCCCTTCGCCGTGGTCCTGGTCGTCGTCGCGGCCGACGCCATACCAGGCGAAGTCGGCCAGTTGCTCCGCCAGATACGCCCGCTGTTGCGGCAGCACTTCCTGCAAGCCAATCAGATCGGCCCCCGTCTCGCGGAGGTACTTCACCATCGCCTCGCGGCGATTGGTCCAGCGATTCTCGCCATCGCCGGCATTGTCGTACCGGATGTTGTAGGTGACGACGGT
>JALORD010000232.1 GCA_025459145.1 Pirellulaceae bacterium
CTGCCGGGTCGCAGCCGCCACAAACCTGGTGGGCGGCACGCCCCGCAGCGAGATCAGTGTAACCGAAGGGCGCCGGGTCCGCTGCTCGCGCGTTTTGGGGGGCAGACGTTGTTACGAACCAGCCGCGGTTCGGACGCTGCCGAGCAGTTCGCTGGGCAGGCGTTCGGGCGAACCAGCCAGGCG
This sequence comes from Pirellulaceae bacterium, assembly GCA_025459145.1. Taxonomy (GTDB): domain Bacteria; phylum Planctomycetota; class Planctomycetia; order Pirellulales; family Pirellulaceae; genus CAYLLN01. The sequence goes on from JALORD010000232.1 coordinate 184, forward strand.
GGCCAGCGGCCGGAGGAGCCAGTGGACCGTCGCCCGCACCGTCTTGGGCGACACGAACGCCAGGTTCCCCACGATCATGGCGAGGCCGAATGTCCACATTCCGAGGCAGAGGCAAATTCCCAGGTGCATGCCGATTGCCAGGCCAAGCATGATCGGCCGCGTGAGCCTCGGCCACACCAGGAAGCAGTAGAACGTCTCCCAGAAGACGGTCAGATGCGTCAGCAGCGCGACGAGCCACGGATAGTAGACCATCCAGGTCATATCGAGCGATTGATACTCGAGGTTGGCAAAGCCGAACCAGAGCGCGCTGCCGTCCCACCAGGCGTCGCCCCGCATCTTGCCGATGCCGCCGAACAGGTAGATCACACACATGTGTACCTGCAGCAGGCGGACGGCGATATTGGTACCGATCGAGGGCGCAGCCGGCTGAAGTTCGCCGCGCCGCGATGCCAGCCAGCGATCGACCGACCAGACTGCGCCGCTGGCGCCGAACATCAGGTATGTCGCGATGAAGGCGTTGATCTGGTCGAGCCCGAACAGCGACCCGGTCAGCCGATGGCAATATGACAATGTGATGACGAACGCCAGGATCGACGTGACCCGTGTGAAGAGTCCCACGGTGAGCATGGCGAGCACGATGAGGGCCGCGATGTGCAGCACCCACAGCACCGCAGGCGAATCGGTCCAGGCGAGATAGCTCCAGGCGTAGATCGAGCCGTCGGGCGTTTGATTGAGCAGCGCGACCGTCTCGCGCGGCAGCCAGCCCGTCGGGCCCGTAAAGGCCGACAGGCGGAGCGACCAGACGAGGTGCGTGTAGAACAGCATCGCTCCGCCGAGGATGCGGATCAGGGCGAGCGTGTGGGGCTCGGCCGGCGTGAACCAGAACCGATCCCAGGCGCGGTAGACATCGCGTCCCCAGTCGAGTGTGGCAGCGAGCGGGTTCATCGGCTTTCCTCCGCGCGGGGCGTCTCGGGCAGTTCGACAAACGACTCGGGCGTGTCGAGCGGCTTACGGATGTAGCGAAACTGATCGGGGAACGGAATCTGGTGGGCAACGCGCGTAATCGTGACGCGGCTGCCGCCGTGCTCGGTGCGGAGGTGCTCGGCGAGCGAATTTTTCAACGCCTCGTACTGCCGGCGGGCGTGTCGCCAGTTGGCCAAGTCGCGATCATAGAGACGCTTCTGCACGCGATACAGTTCCTGCTCCTCGCGGGTGGCCGTGGTCGGCGGCGGCGTCGGTTCCGGCGGTGCGGTCGCGGGAACGAAGCTGTTGTGCAGCGCATCGGCCATCATGAAATGGCGATGGTAGAGCAGCCGCGGCTGTTGGCTCGCCAGGTGCGGGAACTGCCCTTCGACCGGTTCGCGACCGTCGTCGAACTCGACCTTATAACGGACGATGCTCCCCGGGCCGACCTCCGGCGCAAAGAACGAGTAGCCGTGGTCGAGATACATCGCGGCGGCATAGGGGCGCAGATAGGCGAACACGCCGTCGGCGAGCGGCGAACCGCGACCGGCGAAGGCGAGCGGGGCCCAGAAGACCGCCGCCACGTGAAACAGAATGAGCCCGCTCAGAACCGCCTTGAGCCAGGGGGATAGAGCCGGTGCCTCCTGCTGCCCGATAGTCGGCGACGGATCCGATGTCGCCGGACGAGCTGGACGTGTTGTCATGTCCTTTAGGATCGGACAGACATCAGCCGGGCGCGAAGAGATTCCGCCTGGGTAAGATTTACCGGCAAGAAACGAAAGAGCCCTCGATCCGGATTAGCCGGACCGAGGGCTTGAAGTTCATTGCAGTCGTGCTGTCAAACTACCGCGAGGCGACCTTTTCGACCTGCGTGCCGAAGCTCAGTTCCTGAGTTTCGCCAGCTCGCAGGCTGATCGTCTTCTCCTGGGTGACCAGGCGGCCATCCTGCTCGAATTCAACTCGCACGGTGTAATCGTTCCAGGCTTTGCCGGAGGTCAGGCCGGTGGTGCGGAAGACGCGGACTTCGCCGGTCGCGCTGGTCGGGTTGCCGGCCAGGTAGACCTTCGCTTCAGCGGGAACCACCACGGTGAGCGAAGTCTCGGTGCTGCCGGCGGCGTCAAAATCAAACGCCAGGTCCGAAGTCTCGCCAGCCCGCAGGCTCACTCGCTTCACTTGTTCCACCGTCTTGCCATCGCGGACGACTTCGGCCTTCACCTCGTAGGTGTAGTTCATGCCGCTGACCAGATCGCGCGAGACGTACTGCCGCTCGCTGCCGGTGCTGGTCGTCGGCTGACCATTGACGTAGACCTTGGCGTCTTCCGGAACTTCGACGGCGAGCATGCCGTCGGCCCGGCGATAGCCAGTCTGCTGTCCGTCAGCCGGCGCCGGAGCCGGAGCCGGCGGGACGGCCATCGGATCGGCCGGAGCGACCGAGGGATCTACCGGAGCCGATTCGGGAGCGTAGAAGTAGGTGCCGCCGCTCGAACCTCCCGAGCTGCCGCCACTCGATCCGCCGGAGCTGCCCCAGCCGCCGCTCGATCCACCCGAGCTGCCGCCACCCCAACCACCGCTCGAACCACCCGAGCCGCCGTGTCCACGGAACCAGCGGTGGTGGTGCTTCTTGTGCCATCCGCCGCCGCCGCTCGAACCGCCCGAGCTACCCCAGCTTCCGCTGGATCCACCCGAGCTGCCCCACGAGCTCCAGCTTCCCGAGCTGCCGCCCGAGCTTCCCCAGCCACCGCTGGATCCACCCGAGCTTCCGCCCGACGAGCCACCGCTCGAGCCATGCCAGCGCCAGCCGGCAAAGGCATCTCCCGCGGTCGCGGCCACGAGCGCCAGCGAAAGGGTGCTGGCAGCAAAAACAGTCTTGATCGTCCGAGTCATTGCGTGGATTCCCCCTGTGTGTGTAAACGCGCCTGAAAATCTGTCTGGGTAAACGCAACAAACCGCCTGTGAATTCCCCCCAAACATACCAACCGTAGCTTGCAATTCAAGCAAGCTAGGCAGGAATTCACACATGCGGTAGCTGCGCAGACCCCGGTGAGTATTAGGGATGGGGAAAATCTAGTGCGCGTTTTGACCTCGCGGTAGGAAATTCGAAACAAATTTGCCAGAACCCACATTGTCTATCTCGTCAGCTTTAAAACCCTCTCGAATGGTGTATTAATAAACCCATAAGAAGTGATCGACTACTGTTTTTCCTGCTTTGGAGCCCGACGCTCAAACTCCGCGAGCCAAGCTCCGGTGATCGCTTCGCCGATCGTCTTGGCCTCGCGGTACTCCGCCACAGGCTTTCCCCAGTAGAAGCCGACCCAGCCGGCGGCGTGCGGCTTTGAGGCATCGACGAATTTGCCCCAGTCCTCCGTCGAGCACTTGAGGCCGAAGGTCTCTTCGATGACGACCGGCTTGCCGATCGCAAAGCCGCGGAGCGTTTCGATGGCTTTGTCGAGTTTGCCCGTTTCGGGATAGATATGCACCGCGACGAAGTCAAGCGGCTCGCAGACTTTCTGGGGAACGAACCCCGAGGTGAGTCCGGGCCGGTCGAGGCTCCAGTCGACGAGTCCCACGGTCACGAGGTGGCGTTTGTCGAGTTTGCGAATCGCGGCGACGAGCTTTTCGATCCAGGCGCGGGCGACGTCGGGCCGCTCGCGGCCGGCCCGATCGAGCGTGATGTACTGCACGAAGTGCTTGCCCCCGAACCCCGGCCCCAGCCAGTCCTTGCCCGGACGATTGCCGCCGGCGACAACCGGTTCGTTCATCAGGTCGTAGCAGAAGACGGCGGGACTCGCCGCACACTGGGCGGCGACGGCTTCCCAAAAGACGGCCTGCGCCTGCCAACGGGCCTGCTCATCGAGTTCGTCGTACCAGGCAGGGACGTCCTGCTTGTGGTAACAGCCGAGACCGGTCAAGTCGAGATACAGCTGGTTCTTCTCGGCTAGTGCGAGCAGTTTGCCGAGCCGCTCAAGCGACGAGGCTCGCGGCTTGTCGGCCGCGTCGAGGAACTTGCCGACCTGCAGATGGATGCGGACGACGTTGGCGCCGAGCGCTTTGATCTCGGCGAAGTCTTCCTCGACCTTGGGCCACTCGGCTTCCCAGTAGTCTTCGAGCAGCCGGCCTGTTTCGTCGTGGTCGTAGTTCACACCCCAGACGACAAACTTGCGGCCCGACTCGGCCAGGGCGAACGAATGCTTGTCGTCGGCCACGCGGATGAACTCCATTTCGGCCGCCGCCGCCTGGGGCGGCAGGTCCGCGGCGACGAGCGTGCCGGCAGCGAGTATCAGCATGAGGATTCGACGGGGCATCGGAAGATCGCTCGCGAAGAGACAAGTGGCTTTGAGTCTGGAGTATCAACTCTTCAGCTTGGCATAACCTGGGCGGCGGTGAAATACGGCGCGCGAGGCGTGCATTGCGCCGTGAGAAGCGACTCGCGGATGCCCCGTTGCATCGCACCGGCGGACGGTTTCCATTGATGCAGCGGTGACTTTTTCCTGCCGCCCTCTCCAACCTCCATTGGTCCCTCCATCACGCCTCCGCCATGCATCGCTTCAAGGATCGCCTCGCTCAGAATCAGCTGTGTCGCATCTTCTGCGTGGGCCGGCTCATTCATCCGGCCGTGTTCGATGTACATGGGATGGTGGGCGGGTACCACGGCTTTTGGATCGATCAGGAACATGCCGGCGTGACGTACGAGCAGGTCTGTCTGGCGGCGTGTGCCGGCCGGGCCAGCGGCCTCGATTCGTTCGTGCGAATGCCGCTCACGAACTATGCCGACGCGACGGCCAATCTCGAAGCGGGGACCGGCGGCCTGATGGCGGCCCGCGTCGAGTCGGCGGCTCAATCCGAGGAGTTCGTTCGCTGGGTGAAGTTCGCCCCCCGCGGCATTCGCGGACTCAACGCCAGCGGCTTCGATGCGGCCTACGGCGGCAAGACGCTGCCGCAACTGGCGGCCGACGCCAATCGCGACAACTTCGTCGCGATTCAGATCGAGACGCTCGGCGCGCTTGAGGAGTGTGAGCAGATCGCGGCCCTCGACGGCGTCGATCTGTTGTTCGTCGGACCGAGCGATCTGTCGCAAGAACTAGGCGTCCTCGCGCAGTGGGAGAGCCCGACGCTCTGGAACGCGATCGAACGGGTCGCAGCGGCATGTAAGCAGCACGGCAAGCACTGGGGGACGATCGCCGTGAATCCGAGCTTTGCCGAGCGGGCCTATACCTCCGGCTGTCGGATGCTTAGCTTCGGCATGGATATCGTCATGCTCCGCCGCGGCGTCGAAGCGACGCGGACGGCGTTCGCCGATTTGTTCGAACGGCCCGAGTGAGGAAACGGCACGTGCTGCCGGGAGAAAATGCAGCGAGCCCGAGTGTGTGGCCCGCGGTAGAATCGCTGGTGAGCGAGCTGCCGCTCGTCCCGACAGCCAGTCAATCGCGCCAACTCGCGAGTCCCCTCTGATCAGCGAGATTATGAAGTCCGCTCCTCGGCGCCTGCAATTCGGTCTCCGGACGATGCTCATTATCGTCACGCTGACGGGCGCGTACTTGGCCTGGCGCATTCACGATCCGGAGCGAGCCGCAGTGCGGGCGATTCGCAGCGCAGGCGGACAGGTTCATTTCGGCTATCAGAATCCCGTCACATCGGTAACCTTCTTCAGCGTCGGCATGCTACCGGAGAACGAATACTATGGTCGAGTCGATGTGGTTGATTACCGCGCCGCTGGGCCTCCACCGCTAACCGCGATCGAAGTTCTTTTCCGTCCCGGCAGCGAGCATCGTGTTCGCCTGGTGGAGTTGCGGCTAGAGCAACTCACTCCGGAAATCGTCACCCACCTCGCCACGCTCCGCGAGTTGCAATTCGTCGTCGTCGAGATGCCGAGCGCGGTGGTGGGTGCCGATTCACCGGAAGTCAAGAAACTCAGCGCGTGCCGCGAACGGCTCCCCGGCAAGATATACCCTACGTTCCGCCCTGCGAGTTGACGTAGCTGCGAACTTTCCCGCCCTCTGTATACTCGACAGTTCCCGACTTCCGGTCATTGGATTCGGGCTACCAATTGGGTGGCCGCTTCTCTCAAGCGGGCTTCAAACTCCCTGTGAACCGAGGCCGATCAGGATCGTCGTTTCCGCCAGCGACGGATCGGCCTGTTCGCACGAGTGGCCATACACTTCGAGCGACGGCATCGTGATCCGCTCGCCGCGCGAGGCAAGCTCGCTCTTCACGGCTTGCCACTTCTGCGGCAATTCTTGATAGAGGCCGACGTGCAGGTGCTTCGCGTACCGGGCAAGCTCAAACTCGAGCGGCTGTAGTGACTCGGGAATCGCTTGCTCAGTGCCAAGCAACTCGACGCCGACGAACATCCGGTCGTCGGCAAAGTACACCCAATGATTGATGCCGCTGTTCGGGAGCGAAGCTCCTTTCACAATCCGCCACATCTCGTCCATCAGCCGGCAGCCGACCTGGCCATAAGCATCGTTCTCGACCCGCGACGACAGCCCGTGCAGCCGGAACTTGATCGGCGTTTCGATGATCTCGATTTTCATGGGCTGCCCGTGGGACGACTGGACTCTCCTGGGCGACTACACATTCAGGCCATCGCGGCCCGCACGGCCCCCAGCACCACCGGCTGCACTTCGGCCAGCTTGCCGGCGATCGACGCCCCCGCCGCCGCCTTGTGCCCGCCGCCGCCGAATTTCTCGGCGAGCTGGCTGCAATCGACGCGCGGGCTCCGGCTGCGGAAGCTCAGTTTGAAGCCGCCGGCTGCCTGCTCGACGAAGATCACCGCCACCTCAGTCCCGGCAATGGCCAGGGCCATGTTGATCACGTCCTCGGTGTCGCTCGGATGGGCGCCAGTCTGTGTAAAGTCTTCCTTCAGAACGTAGGTGTGCGCCAGCCGTCCGCCGAGCTCGCTCTCGACGCGGGCCAGGATCACGCCCCGCAGCCGGACGCGGCCGAGCGTGTCCTGCTCGTACAGATCGCGATAGATTCCCGCAGGGCTCGCGCCGGCGTCGATCAGCTTGGCCGCCGTGCGGTAGGTTCCCGCCGAGGCCGAGCCGAACCGAAACCAGCCGGTGTCGGTTGCCAGGGCGGCAAACACAGGCATCGCGATCTCCGGCGTCAGCGGCACGCCGAGTGCCTCGGCCGCTTCGACCACCAGCCGGCCGGTCGCTTCGGCCTTCGTGTTCTTGAAGGCTTCAGCCCCCAGATCGTCCTCGCTCACATGATGGTCGACGACGACGCGTTTGCCGGGAAAGGCCCGCAGAAAATCGGCCATCGCCCCGAGCTGCTGCCAGGCGCTCGTGTCGAGCACCATCACCACCTCGATATCCGCCAGTTCCGCCGGCTGCACGGTCTGGTTAATCACCTCGATGCGCTGCTGCGGATCGATAAACGCCAGATTCGGCGGCGTCGCCTGGCCATTCACAATGCGGACCGTCTTGCCGAGCGCCTCGAGCACGCCGGCCATCCCCAGCTCGCTCCCGAGCGCATCGCAATCGGGCCGCACATGGCTGACCAAGAGGAACCGCTGATGGGCGTGAACGATCTCCGCAAACCGCGACCAATCAATCGACATTGCTGTTAGTTCCGGGTA
>JALORD010000233.1 GCA_025459145.1 Pirellulaceae bacterium
CGACGCGGGGCGTCCGGCGGCACAATAGCCCTGAAATCATGTCGCTGGCCGACTATCGCAACCGCCACGCGCTCTACAAGACCGACGAGCACCTGCAAGCCACGCATGCGGCCTTTCCCTGGCTCGTGACCTGGGACGACCACGAGTTCGACAACAACTGTGCGGGGGCGATCTCTGAAGAACAAGGCGTCACGGCGGAAGACTTCCTGAAGCGGCGGGCGTTTGCCTATCAGGCCTATTATGAGCACATGCCGCTCCGCCACGCGTCATTGCCCAAGGGCCCCGACATGCTGCTGTATCGCCGCGTGGGCTTTGGCCGTCTGGCGGAGTTCTTCGTGCTCGACTGCCGCCAGTACCGGACCGATCAGCCGCACGGCGACGGCAACAAGCCGCAGGGGGACGAAGCGCTCGATCCGCGGGGAACCATGCTGGGCGATGCGCAGGAAAAGTGGCTGCAAGCGGGACTCGCTGGTTCTGCGGGCCGCTGGAACGTGCTGGCCCAGCAGGTGATGATGGCCCGCGTCGACCGCCGGGCCGGCGAGGACGAGGGCTACAGTATGGACCAATGGCCCGGCTACGAGATCAGCCGCCGGCGACTGCTCAAGTACTTTCACGACCAGAAGGTCGCGAACCCCGTCGTACTGACGGGAGACATTCACAGCAACTGGGCGAACAACCTGATTGCCGACTTCGACGATCTGGGCAGCCGCGTGGTGGCCAGCGAGTTCGTCGGCACATCGATTTCGTCAGGCGGGGACGGGGCACTGAAGCCGCGGAACCTCGAGGCGACGCTCGCCGAGAACCCGTTCGTCAAGTTTCATTCCACCGAGCGGGGTTACGTCCGCTGCACGGCGACCCCGAGCCAATGGCAAGCCGACTATCAGGCCGTCGAGTATGTGACGCGGCCCGGTGCGCCTCAGATCACGCGGGCCTCGTTTATCGTTGAGAATGGCAAGCCGGAGTTGCAGACCGTTTGAGCCAACGTCTGCGCAGAGAGATTCCCGCCTCGCGACGAGCGCGAGGCTCATTTGCCCCCTACCGCGCGGCGACTTGAGGCACGGCCTGTTCCGCGGGCCGCGCGACCCCTGCAACGTACTCCTGATCGGCAGTGCTCAGTCGCGACAGGGGAACGGTCGTTGTACGTCCCGTCGTTTTCAGGATCCGGACCTTGCCGTCCAGGATTGCAAGCAGCCGACCGCGAACCTGGAAGTGTCCGCTGTCGTCGCTCCACTCGCGTACAGGGAAAGCCCCCGCGGCGGATGTCTGAAACGGATTGGCAAAGGGATCGGTCGTAGGCGCGGGACTGGCGGGAGTCACCGGGCGATCAGTTCGGTTGCCGGCCGGCGCTGGTGCAAACGGATCATCCGCATCTCCGGCCGGTGCAGGAGCCGGCGATGCCGGAGTTGCAGGCGATGCGGGAGCAAACGGATCGTCTTCATCCGGCGACGGTGCCGGTGCTGGAGCAGGCGCCGGGGCGGCCGGCGGTGCTGGAGTGGTCGCTTCGGGAACGGCCGCGTCCGCGGGTGTCGGGGGTGGAAACAGATCGTCGAACGACTCGGCTGCGGGAGGAGTCGCGGCTGGCGCAGTAGTGGCAGGCGGAGCGGCATCGGGCGCCGGAGGCGGAGCGTCGGGAGTAGCCGGGACAGCCGGTCGTGCCGGCGGTGGTGTTGCCGGTATCGGCTCAACATTCGGCTCGGGTGGTGCGGCAGGGGGCGCGTCCAGCGGCGCGGCGGACGGTGCATCCAGCGGAGTTGCCGGACTGGGCGGAACTGCTGGAGGCTCGACAGCCGGTGGCGCAGGCACGCTCATGGGAGGCGGAGCCGAGTCGCTGGGGCTGGTCTCGACGGCCGGCTGGTCGTCGACGCGATGCGGGAGCGATTTGTCACCCCCACAAGGCCCGGCGACGACAGGCGATGGGCAGAAACCCGACCGGCGGCCGAATAGCTTGCACGCGGCAGCCGTATCGACGGCCAGCATGCCAATTAACAAAGTCACGACCGACATGTGCAGCTCACGCCGCCACCGTTTTGCCATCATCACATCCTCCCGCTTGCTCGGAGCTCTGTCCAAAATGCGCCGGGGGCGCTGCGTCTGAACCTGCGTTAAAGTACGCCGCCGCACATGTCCGAGCAACCGAATCTGCGGGCGGATGCGGTCAAGCCTCCCGCCGCAACTTGCGGAAAATGCGAGTTATAACGCCGCGGGGAGCAGAATGAGAAAAGTGGCGCCCCCGGCGGGGTTCGATTCGGCCCAAATCCGCCCCCCGTGGGCCTCGATCGACTAGCGGCAGATCGCCAGCCCCATCCCTGTTCCGTCGGGCTTGGTCGTGAAATAGGGCTCGAACAGCCGTTCGGCGAGCCCCTCGGGAATTCCGTGGCCGGAATCGACCACTGCCAGCTCTACCATGCCCTCCTCGGCCAGGCGCGTCTCGATCACCACACGCCGCCGCTCGGCCGGCGTATGTTCCATCGCTTCCGCGGCATTTCGGACTAAGTTGAGCAGCACTTGCTCGATCAATACGCGATCGACGTCCACGCGCGGCAGCAACTCCGCCAGTTTATACGCGACCGAGATACCGCGCCGCCGACTGCCAAACTCGAGGAGTACCGACGCATCGCGGATGCACTGATTCAGGTCGAGTACCGTTCGATCGAGTTCCCCCTTGCGGACGAACTGCGTGACCCGCCGCAAGACCTCCCCGCCGCGGCGAGCCTGCTGGGCAATCAAATCGAGCCACCGCTGCAGGTCGGCGGCGGCCTCTTCGGCCGGCGACTTGCGCAGCCGTTCGAGACAGGCTTCGGCGAAATTGGCGATCGCATACAGTGGCTGATTCAGTTCGTGCGCCATTTCCGACGCCATTTGCCCCATCGTGCTGAGCCGCTCGGCATGCGCGAGATCGGCTTCGCGCTGCCGCAGTTGGCGGCTCGCCTCCACCCGATCGGTAATATCGCGCGAGGTGACAACAACTTCTGCGACCCGGCCCGTTCCGCGGTCGATGACGGCGTTGCCGTGCGATTCGAGCCAGATGATCGCTCCATCGGCGCGACGCATGCGGTAGGACTCCGGCTCGCTGCGGCCGGTTGCAACCAGCGTCTCGAAGGCATGGATGCACCGTCCGCGGTCGTCGCTGTGAATAAACTCGAACGGATCGAGGCCGACAAGTTCCTCGGGGCGATAGCCCAGAATCGTGCGCGCCGCCGGCGAAAGATACAGCCACTTGCCGTCCCGCCCGTGTCGGCTGATCAGATCGGTCGAGTGATCGGCCAGGAGGCGGTAGCGAGCTTCGCTATCCCGCAAGTCCTGCTGAGCCTGTTTCTGCGCTGTGATGTCGCGGACGATACCGCTCGCACGATACAGCTTGCCGCGCGCGTCGTAGATTTTGGCGCCGCGGTCGTGTACCCAGCGGGTGTGGCCATCGGGGCGAACGATGCGATATTCCATGTCGAACGAGTCGCACAGCCCGGCCAGCCAGTCGTTGAACCGCTCGTGAACGGTCGCGCGGTGCTCGGGATGGATCCACCGCTCGCCGCCGCGGGTCCGGTCGTAGAGTTCGGTCGCAGGAACTCCCCAAATCCGTTCGAACGCCGGATTGATGAACAGGGGCCGCTCTGGATTGACGTCGATCAACCAGAACCCTTCATCGATTGAGTTAGCCAGTTGTCGGAATCGTTCCTCGCTGTCGCGCAGGGCCGCTTCCGAACGTTGCCGCTCGGTCATGTCGGTGCAGATGAGGATTGCCGATTCGACCCTCCCGTCGAGCAGCACCGGGCTGATCCGCGTCGAGTACCAGGCGAGCGTCCCGTCGGGACCCAGGCCCGCCGTTTCGTAGCCCGCGGGCTCTCCCGTGGCAAACACCCGATCGATCGCCCCGCGGACAACTCCGCGGTAATCGGGCGGAACCCAATCCTCGGCCTGCGAACCAATCACCTGCGACGGCTCAAAATTCGAATGAATCCTGTTGATGTAACTGATCCGGGCGTCGCGCGACACCTGCAGAATGATGTCGGGCGCGTTTTCCATCACGCTGCGGAGCCGCTGCTCGGACGCTGCCAAGGCCTGTTCCGTCCGCCGTACGTCCGTAATGTCGATGTCGACCCCCACCGCGCCTCGAATCCGCTCGGCGTCGCGAATCGGGGCCATCAGGTACCGATAGACATGGGGACAGCCGGCGACAGGGATTTCCGCTTCGGCTGAGATGATCTCGCCGGCCATCGCTCGCTGGAAATTCTCCTGCCAGCGGCTGAGCGATTCGGGCGGAAGGGGTAACTCGCTCGTTAGCCGGCCGACGAACGGTCCAAAATCGCGCTCGGAAACCGGATTCTGCAATACGCACCGGCCCACCTCGTCGCAGGCCCAGATCCGGAAGGGCAGGCTGTGAATGATCGCATCGAGCAGCGCCTGGCTGTTGCTGGCGCGGATATCGGCTTCGTGATCGCTGGCAGACGGCGGCATAGAGTCGATACTCATCCTGCTCGGGATGCTCCCCTCTGGTCGGGCCGACTATCATTTAAGGGGGACGAGCCCCCGCACGCCAGCCGGTTGTGTAACGAAAGGCGGGACGGTTCGTATTCGAAAGCGGCTCCGCCTGGTCACATTTTGTCTCGCCCGCGTCAAACTACCCCGTTGCCCAAGTAACCCCGTCCGCCAATGATGAACAGTTCCGGCATGGAAGTTCCCCCCGCAGGATGCACTTCGCCCGCTGCGGGGCAGAGGCAAAGGTCGCTGGCGTGATCGTTGAAACCCACAACCTCAGCAAGCATTACGGCCAACTCGCCGCCCTCGCCGAGTGCACGCTGACGATCGAACCCGGCGAAGTATTCGGCCTCCTGGGACCGAATGGTGCCGGCAAAACCACGCTGATTCGCATCCTCATGGGGTTCCTGCGGCCGACCGCGGGTTGGGCCCGGGTGGCCGGCCATGACTGCGAGCGCCAGTCGCTGGCGGTACGCCAGGCAGTCGCCTACCTGCCCGCCGACGGTGCACTCTTTCCAAGCATGCGGGGGACCGAAGCGCTCCGCTTTTTCGCCGAAATCCGCACCGGGGGGGACATGCGGCGCTCGCTGGCCATTGCCCAGCAGCTCGATCTCGATCTGTCGCGGCGCGTAAGCTTCATGTCGACCGGGATGAAGCAGAAGCTGGCCCTGGCGGCGACGCTCGCCGCACCGACGCCGATCTACATCCTCGACGAACCGACGGCCAATCTCGACCCGACCGTCCGGTCGACGGTGCTAGCCCTCGTGGCCGAAGCAAAACGAGCCGGCAAAACCGTGATCTTCTCTTCGCATGTTTTGTCGGAGGTCGAAGAAGTGTGCGACCGCGTCGTAATTCTCCGCTCTGGGCGGCTCGTCCACACGCAGGCGATGGACCAATTGCGGACGCAGCACCGGATTGCGGCGGTCCTGGCCGGTCCACTGCCGGCCATCCCGCCTGCCTTTCAAGATCAATTGCTGGTGATTCGCCGCACCGAGCGGGAAATCGTCCTCGAAACGCCAGGCGAGCTCGCGCCGTTGCTCAAGTGGCTCGGTTCGCTCCCGCTGTCCGACGTGCGGATTGAGCCCGTCGGGCTGCGGGCGGTTTACGATCGGTTCCATACCGAGCGTGCCTCTCCAGCGCCCACGCCAATCGTCGAGCCGAACCGAGCCGCCATGCCGGCCGTCCCCGAATCGGTCGCCTGACGTACCTTTTCCCGCGTAAGCTTTTCCCCGCGAACCGGCCGTGAACCTCGCCCTCCTCCGCAAGTGCCTGCTCGAAACGCGATTGCTCTTTGGGGCAACGGCGCTGCTCGTGTTTTCGTTCTGCCTGGTTCGCGTGTTCATCGTCGCTTCGCTCGAAATGTCCGATTTCGCCGGCATCGTCGAGCGGCTGTGGGACAAATGGGAAAAATTCGCCCCGGTGCCGCTGGCCCATTTGCTCTCGTATCCCGGCCGGATCGCCCTCGCCTTCGATGAACCGATCGTTGTGTTTGGTATTTCGATTTTTGCGATCGCCCGGGGGAGCGATGTGGTGAGCGGCGAACTCAACCGCGGAACGCTGGAACTGTTGCTTGCTCAACCGATCACTCGGCGGCAGGTCCTTGCCACACAGTCGATCGTCACGCTGGCCTGCCTCGTGCTCCTCTCACTTTCGACCTGGGGAGGGACCTGGTGCGGCGTCCAACTCGCCACGGTGAAGGAGAGCGTCCCGCCGCCGCAACTCAAGCTCCCCTGGCTGCCGGCGATTCCGCTGCCGGTTCAGCAAACCGAAACGCTCGAATTGCCGATGCGGGAAAAGGTCGATCCGCATGTTTTCTGGCCCGGTGTGGTCAATTTGTTCTGCCTGGGAGCGGCAGTCGCCGGCTTCAGTTCGCTCGTCAGCGCCCTCGATCGCTATCGCTGGCGGACGATCGGCATCGTCGCGGCGTTCTACATCATGAGCCTCATCTTCAAAATCGTCGGCCTCGCTTTCGAGCAGTTCCAGTGGCTCCGCGGCCTGTCGCTCTTCACCGCCTATGAGCCGCAGCGGTTCATCGCCCTGGCGGTCCGAGCGCCGGCCGAGGCTTGGAGCTTCCTCGAGCGCGACCCCAGCCTCGGAACGATTGGCCTGGGCCCGCTCGGCTACAACGCGATCCTGCTGGCTATTGCCGCGACGAGCTACCTGGCCGCCGCAATTGCGTTTGAACGGCGGGATCTCCCGGCCCCGCTGTGACGAAGCGCCCAGGCCGTCAAATGGATCTCCCGATCCGTTCGCGAATCGCCTTACGCGCATCCCGCCCCGCGCGAGGACGCCGACTCTTCACCCGTTGCCGCACGCCTGATACCACAGTTCCCGAGAAACGTACTAATTGGGCCCCAACAAATCCTGCCTGTCAACGTTTCTCGCGAGAGATTTCCGCCCCACCAAGACACGGGCGGAATGGTGCCTTGCGCCGGATCGTCCTTGCGGTAGGGAGTGCGGGTTACTTCGGACAATCGAAATCGAGTACTTCGTTGCACGTCCGCCTCTTCCCAAAGCGGCGAAAGATCGCCGCACTCCAAAAGTGCACCGCCCGCTACTTGCCAATCGCAGCCACGGCCGCAGCCGCCAGGGCTTTGATTTGCGGATCGCTGTCGGCGAGGCAGGCTTCGATCGCGGGCAACGCGGCTTTGGCCGGCGAGCCGATTTTGGCGAGGGCGGCGAGGGCCAGTTTGCGGGTGGCGGCGTCTTTCGCGGCCAGTTGAGGCACGAGCGGCTCGACGGCGGGCTCGCCAATGGCCACGAGCGCCTGAGCCGCTCCTTCCGCGACCCGCGGGTCGCTGTCGGCCAGGGCCGCGGCCAGCTCCTTCGCCGCCGGGGCCGCGGCTGCACGCAGCTGCCGCAGCCGGGTCGTGGCCACGGTGCGCACGTTGGCGTCGGCGTCGGCCAGGCCAGCGGCCAAGAGCAGCGGCGCTTGTTCGGGCGCCGCGATATTGGAAATGGCCGCCAGGCATGCCGAACGGACGTCTGGATCGGGATCCGTCTTGACCGCAGCGGCAAGTGCCTCGACCGCCGCGGCTGCGTCTTGCTTCCACAGACCGAGCATCCGAGCGAGCGCCGCGCGGTTGGTCGGCTTATCTTCCTGGGCCGGCGACAAGAGGGGCGTGAGCTGCGGGATCGCCGCGATCTGATCGTCGCGGCGCATTCCTTTGATCGCTTCGACCGCTAGCCGGCGGATCGTCGGATCGGCGTCGGTAAGCAGGCCCGTGAAC
>JALORD010000680.1 GCA_025459145.1 Pirellulaceae bacterium
AGAAACGTCTTTTGCTGGTTCTGACCGACGGCAAGCCAAATGACCTCGATCACTACGAGGGGCGTCACGGAATCGAGGATTCGCACATGGCCGTGCGCGAGGCGAGGCGACGCGGGCAGTCGGTCTTTGCCGTCACCATAGACACGAAATCCCAGGCCACCTTCAGCCGGATTTTTGGTCCAAGCGGATTTGTCGTCGTCCCAAACCCCGAGAAGCTAACGGCGGCTTTGCCACAGCTCTATCGTCATTTGGTCAGTGGATGAGCGACAGCGACGAACGCCCGTGGCGCCAAGACAATCTGGGCGTTTTCGGGGAACTGCCCGGCGATCTCATGATGTGGGTCCTGATTGCCAGCGAGTTGCTGGTATTCGGCGCTGCGCTCATTGCGTTTCTCGCGGTCCGGGCAACAGACCCGGCCGGCTTCAGCGCCGACCAGGCCATGCTCGACCGGACAGCCGGCGCGCTCAATACGGCGGTGCTCGTCACGAGCGGACTATGTGCCGGCCTTGCCGTCGTCCATCGGGAGCGCGAGGAGCGGTCGATGGCGCGACGTTGGCTATTCGCAGCCGGTT
Source organism: Pirellulaceae bacterium (assembly GCA_025459145.1). GTDB lineage: Bacteria > Planctomycetota > Planctomycetia > Pirellulales > Pirellulaceae > CAYLLN01. The sequence continues at coordinate 573 of JALORD010000680.1, forward strand.
TCCTCGGCATCGTCTTTCTGGTCGTGAAGAGCTTCGAGTACGCCCAAAAGGCCGAACTGGGGATTGGCGTGGAAACGAGCGCCTTCTTCACGTTCTACTATCTGACGACGGGGTTCCATGCACTTCATGTCGTCGCCGGGATCGTGATCCTCGGTGTTGTCGCGTGGGCCGACAGCGTGCGCAACATGGAGGCTGCGGTCGCCTTCTGGCACATGGTCGATCTGATCTGGGTCCTCTTGTTTCCCATCATCTATCTCTTGCGGTGATCTGGTATGACGGCACGGGGCCTGATTGAAGCATGGGCGGCCCTTGTGGCGCTGAGCATGGGCACGGCGGCTCTGACCATGCTCGATGTCTCCGGATCGACGCGGACTGTGATTGCCGCTGGGGTGTTGGCGCTCGCCGGCTTGAAATCCAGGGTGATCCTGGCGCGCTACCTAAGGCTCAATCAGAGCCGATTCTGGACCCGTCTGTTCGACGTGGTGCTGGCCATCTTCCTCGGCATCGCGTTTGCCGCGTATCTGCTCGGCATCCAGGAGTGATACATGGAGAAAAGCTCCGGCACGACGGCGAATGAACCCGTACCACGTTGGCTTTCCCTATTCTGCTTCGCACTCATGGGGCCCGCGATGGGGATCAACGCCGTCTTCCTGGCACTGGCAATCCCGGCAATGGCCCCGTTCGGAACCAACGGCCTGATCGCAGCAGGTCTCGTGGGGGCCGTAGTTGGCGTACTTCCAGCACGCTGGTTGGCTCGAAAAATTCACGAGGGGATCGGCGAATAGGAGGCCCGCGAACGACGGGCCGGATCGCGTCCGAAGGAGTCACTCGGCCTTTTTCCAGGGGGCACTGCGGTCCTCGTGCATGTATTCGCGAAGCTGCTCGATATCGGCGATCGACGCCTGATTGTGAGCGATCTTCACTCCAAGAGCCTCCAATCGGTTGAATGCCCGGGAGAGGCTCGCCGGCTGCATGCCGAGACGCCCGGCAATTAAGGTCTTGTCATAGGGCAACGTGATCGTGCAGCTTCCGCTGTCCGCATCGCATAACTCGAGGAGAAACTCAGCCACGCGCTGTGCGCCCGTGTGGGCTTTAAGTTGTTCGACTTGCGCAACCAGGGAATGCAGATGGCGGAACGTGGATGAGACGATGGCCATCGCGATTTCGGGCTGGTCGCGCATCAGGGTTGTGAGAAGCGACGTACGCACGAGAAGCAGGCGTGTGTCAGTGACGGCTTCGGCGGTCACGGGATAGGCGATGTTCTCGAACGCGACGGCCTCTCCGAAGCTGCGGCCCTTCGTGAAGACGCCGACTACAGCTTCAGCCCCGGTCGGCGTAATTCTGAAGAGCTTCACCCAGCCGTCCAAGACGACGTAGATGTTCTGCGCGACATCCCCTTGGCAGAAGATTGTCTCGCCGCGCTTGAACGTCTTTGTGATCGACCGCTGCAGGATCGGGTCCGCGATTGCACGCGGCAGACTCGAGAAGAGAACGGCAGACCGTGCCGTTGCCAAATCAGCGCCATCTGCCATTCGCCGAGCCTCTCGTGTCGCGGTTTCAGACCGTGAGTCAGGTATGTTCTGTCCGTCGGACCACTAGCAACATAATCTAATCGCCGCCTGCGGAATTCGCCATTCCTCAGAGGATTACCGCTTTGGGCTCATGGCTGCATAGCGAGGTGTCGCAGAGGCGGCTTCACAGAAGTCAAAGCCATGGATGGAGTGCCCAGTAGACTGACTCCGTCACAGTTGGAGGTACGCAGATGGGCATTGCAGGGATCGGCCACAATACCGAAGGCGTCCTCCTCCAAATCGAGGCGCGCTTCTTCAATAGTCTGGCCAAGTACAGTGGACATGAAGGGCTGTGCAACAAGCTCGAGGTGCCGGCGGGCACGAGGGTTGGCGATCTGATCGATCTGTTCCGGCTACCGCTCGCCGAGATCTTTCTTGTTCTTCGCAATGGCCGCGACATCAC
>JALORD010000681.1 GCA_025459145.1 Pirellulaceae bacterium
CCGCGGCCACGCTCGATCAGCAAATCGCCACGGGGTTTCACCGCTGCACGACGGTCAATGTCGAGGCAGGGACCGACGAGGCGGAGAACCGAACCTCGCAGGTCATCGATCGCGTGAACGTGACCGGGACGGTCTGGCTGGGGACGACGCTCGAATGCTGCCAATGCCACAATCACAAGTACGATCCGTTCACGCAGCGCGACTACTATCGGCTGTACGCGTATTTCAATAGCTCGCCGAAGGAAACGTACCAGCGGTCGAAGGGCTCTGCAGCGCTCGACTTCGGCGGGCCGGAACTGGCCGTTCCCGAGCCCGCAGAACTCCGGCGACAGCGCGAGGCGTTCGCCGCCCAGCGAAAGCAGCTCGAAGCCCGCCTCGAGGAATGCGTCGAAGACCCGATGGACGGCTTGGCCGCCTGGATCGAAGAAATGAACACGGCGGAACAGGCGGCACTCGCCAAACTGCCGGCCAACATTCGCCGCATAAAACTCGCCGACGACCGGCGCAACGCCAACCAGCGCAAACAACTGCGGACCTACTTTATTGGCCTGCGTCCCGAGATGAAGCAGATGCAGGCCGAGATGGCCGAGCTCGATCAGCAGATTGCGGCCCTCGCTCCGCCGCAGACGCTCGTCATGACCGAGATGCCCGAGCCGCGGACGACCGCCATCCTGAAGCGAGGCAACTTCCTCGATGCTGGCGAGGTCGTCGCGCCGGGAACACCGCGGATCATCACCGAACCGCGCGCTGTCGAGCTTCCCGCCAATCGGCTCGGCCTCGCCCAGTGGCTCGTCGATCCGGCCAATCCGCTCACCGCCCGCGTGCAGGCCAATCGCCTGTGGGGACAACTCTTCGGCCGCGGCATCGTGGCCAGCGAGGAGGATCTGGGTACACAGTGCGAGCCTCCCACGCACCCGGAACTACTCGATTGGCTGGCCGTGGAACTGCAGGGCGGCGGCTGGTCGCTCAAACGGCTCCAGCGGCGGATCGTGCAGTCGGCGACGTATCAGCAGTCGAGCAAGCTGCGGGCCGACCTGGCGGCTCGCGATCCCGACAATCGGCTCCTGGCGCGCAGCTCGCGTCTGCGACTGTCGGCCGAGCAGATTCGCGACAACGCCCTGGCGGCGGCGGGCCTCTTGAGCAGCAAGCTCTACGGACCGCCCGTTTATCCGCCGCAGCCGGAAGGAGTCTGGCGCGTGACGGGGCTGGTCGACAACACGTACCGCACTTCGCAGGGCGAAGACGCCTGGCGGCGGGGGCTCTACACGGTGCAGCGCCGCAGCGCCCCGTACCCCAGCTTTACCAGTTTCGACGCCCCCGATCGGTCGGCCTGCACCGTGAAGCGGCCGCGAACGAGTACGCCGCTGCAAGCGCTCGTCCTGCAGAACGATCCGGTGTTTGTCGAAGCGGCCCGGGCGCTGGCCGATCGCGTCCTGCTGGCCGAAGACGCCAGCGACAACCGGCTCGTGTTTGCGTTCCGCGCCGTGCTCAGCCGTGAGCCGACGGCTGCCGAACGGAGCCAACTTTCCGCGATCTTTGCCGAGGCCCGCGGCCGCTATGAAGCCGACAGCCAGGCGGCGGAAACTCTGCGGGGCGAGCATTCCTTGCCCGCCGGCGCCGCCGTGGCCGAGTGGGCTGCCTGGTTTAATGTGGCCCATGTCCTTCTGAATCTCGACGAGACGATCACCCGGAACTGATATGGAAAGTCTGCCGACACGTGCTGCCGCCGATATGCGCCTGGCGCTCACCCGCCGAGCGCTCTTCCAGCAAGCCGGGATGGGGCTGGGGTCGATCGCGCTCGGCGCCTTGCTGGCCGAGTCATCCGGCGAAGCTCGCGCCAGTAACGCGACAAGCGCCCTCGCGCCGCACTTCACCCCCCGGGCCAAGAGCGTCATCTTCCTGCACATGGTCGGCGCTCCCTCGCAACTGGAGCTGTTCGACAATAAACCGACGCTCGCCAGGTTCGACGGCCAGCCTTGTCCCAAGGAGTTGATCGAAGGGCAGCGGTTCGCGTTTCTCCGGGGGCATCCGTCGCTCCTCGGCCCGCGGTTCAAGTTTGCCCGGCACGGCGCGAGCGGCCTGGAGCTATCGGAGCTGCTGCCGCACCTGGCCACCGTGGCCGACGACATTGCCGTCGTGAAGACGCTGCACACCGAGCAGATCAACCACGGCCCGGCGCAGCTCATGTTCCACACCGGCTTCGGCCGGTTCGGCCGCCCGAGCGTCGGCTCGTGGGTCAGCTACGGCCTGGGAAGCGAGAGCCGCGACTTGCCGGCGTACGTCGTCATGGTCACCGGCAAGGTCGCCGGCGCGGGGAGCGCCCTGTGGGGAAGCGGGTTTCTCCCCAGCGTGCATCAGGGGGTCGAGTTCCGCAGCCAGGGGGACCCGGTGCTGTTTCTTTCGAATCCCGCCGGCATCTCGACGGACGATCGCCGCCGGCTGCTCAACGGGGTGCAGGCCCTGAATCGCCAGCAACTGGCCGACGTCGGCGATCCCGAAATTGCCACGCGCATCGCTCAGTACGAAATGTCGTTCCGGATGCAGGCCAGCGTGCCGGAGCTGATGAACCTCTCCGGCGAATCGGCGGCGACGCTCGCGGCC
>JALORD010000234.1 GCA_025459145.1 Pirellulaceae bacterium
ATCGCGCAGGTCTTCGATGTCGTCGGCAGTAACACGAAAGCACCTATTGTGTTCCATCGAATCATACAGGGTCGGGCGATTGAGCTTCGCCGTAGTCGTTTCTGCCTCACCACTGAAATTCGTCGATCTCAAACTCGCCCGGCGGGTCGAGCACCAGGAGGAGCTTGATTTCGGACCACCGCGCGTCCTCTCCGGCCCGCGATAGCGGAACCGTCGCCCGGGCGTCCGTCCACTGCCCGGGCTCTGGCAGCGGCAACTCCTGTTGATGGACCACGCCGCGGTCCTTGCGCCACAGCCGGATGCAGAGCGGCCGCGGCTCGGCGGTTCGCCAGCGAAATCGAATCCGCCGCGAGGCCGGCAGCGGCGACAGATCGCACAGCGGAAAAGTAATCGGAACGCATTCGAGCTGCGATTCACTCTCGAAGCAGCCTGGTACGCAGCCGAACTCGAGAGCAGGAACACGCCCATGCTGCCGATGACGAAGTCGAATTTGTGCATGGGTTGCGGAGCGTAAACCAGCATCAGCCACGTGGCGACGGCCGGAATGGCAACCAGCGGGACCAGCTGATACCAGCCGTGCCGCCGCACCGCGCGCAGAAACTGAGCGCGGTGCTCGGCCTCAGCTTCCGGGGTCGGATATCGATCCGCCGGCAGACGATTGTTCTTCCACCAAGTTTCGTCGTCCCCGGCGAGCGACTGCCAGATGAGAAGGTACGCCACGGGCCCGCCGAATAGCAGCATCAGCGGCGTGCTGATCGGACTGGCGGCTGCCTGGGGCTGAACATCGGCGGCCGACTCCGCCGGATGAGGCTCGGTCGTGGTCGGCGGCTGATACGGATTGCCCGATTCCGGCGGCAGCGGAGCATCGGGTTCGACGACTTCCACCGGCACGGGAGGCCGGCAATGCCAACAATCGCCCGTGTCGAGTGCGTACTCGATCGTGGCCGCGGTCAGGGGCCGGCCGCATTCGGGACACACGAGTCCCAGCCTCTTGGCCTGCCAGGGAGTAAACTTCCCCATGCCAGCCAAGACGGCGGCGGCTCCGAAAACCAGCAGCAGCTTGCAACCCGTTGCAATCGCATCCGCCGTATCCGACGCGCCACGCTCACGCGTCGGTCCCAGCCAGGCCAGGGCCACAAACGCCAAGATCCCGGCCAGGAGGATCCAGGCCGAAGCATCGACAAAACGCCGCGACCGCCGCAGCAGAACCCGGTAAGTCGAGAGCAGCGTCTGCGGGTCAAACATAAGGCGGAATAAGCGGAGGTGACAATGCGCTCATCGCATTGCTCTTGTGAGCTCTGGTATTCGTCTGCCAAACAAGATCGGAATGGATACGCAAATCACAGTTGTCTCAACTAACCCCATTTCCGCGAACCGGCAAAAGACCCAAACGACGGCAACGACTGTAAGCAGAATTGCTCGCTCTCGCCACTCTTTCCAGTTGATGGTTCCCATGTCGCCCATTGTAGTCGTCCGCAATCTGGTGGACGGGCACAATCGGAGGAGTCGACTGGTCGTTCAACTGTAGCCGCTACAACTCGCGCCGCGCATCGCTCACTCATGCTACACGCCCCCGGTCATCTCGGCCCGATCCGTCGAACTGGGCACAACATCGAGAGCCATCCCCAGGTCTGCCGCGACACGTCGGCGGAACTCCTCGACCGGCAGTGACGTGCGGTGTTGACCACATTCATTCCAGACCCGATCCGCGAGTTCTTGCCACTCCTTTGCCAGGGTGACTATGGCAGGAAGTGCGCCATGCACTCAAGCCCACCACAGACACTGCTCCGTCGGTCCGACCAGGCTGCTGAAGTGCGATTCTCCCGCGACAAACTTCTTAGCAGCTTCGACCATGGTTCGAACTTCGGGGACAGGTATTAAGGACATTTCGGCATCTTTTGTTCTTGACGAAGCTTTAGTGTGGAACGGCGCAGGCAGGAAAGGGGGAACGACAGAAACCAGATGTCCTCTGTTCCGTCGTCCTTTGTGGAAGTCACAACGACCACGGCCAGACAATATGGCGGTGCCCACAGTGCGAGCAAATTCCAGCGCGAGGTGGCCACTTGGAAGTTTCTTGCTCTAGCCTTTCCCAGTTAAGCAACGCACACTCCCAGATGCACACAATGAGCCGTATGAGGGCAGCGACGAGGGCAAGTGCGGACATGTATCCACCGAGGAGTCTATAGCCGGCAGCCATTCCACCGGCGGAAAACGAAACCTCTTGGGCAAATAGGCCCGCGGCTGTCCCAACGGCACCGCATGCCACCGCAAAGCCGAGAAAAATCCCCGGTGACGAGCCAATGCCGCTCAGCCCGCAAGAAAATCGACGTTTGCAATTACGGCATTTCATACTCGTAACGCCACCGGGGCAGAATTGCGCCCCATTTCATAACTACGACTCGAATGGCGCCACGACAAGCTGCGCGGTCTATTCGTAGACAACCCGAGGGGATCCGATGAGCCACCTCCGCCCCCCTCCCCGATCTCCCCCCGCTGGGCGATAATCCAAGATTCGACTCGCCCGGGCGGCGTGGTAGTGCGAGGGGACGCCTTGCCATGCGGCCTGAATCTGGAGGCTCGCCGATGCAGGACAAGATCATTCGTCAGGGAATCACGTTCGACGACGTGCTGCTCGAACCGCGCTACAGCGAAGTTGTCCCCAGCGAGGTGAGCGTTGCCACGCAGCTTACCCGCCGCATCCAGCTGAACATCCCGCTGCTCAGTTCACCCATGGACACGGTGACCGAGCACGAGATGGCGATTGCCCTGGCCAAGGAGGGGGGCCTGGGGATCATCCACAAGAACATGTCGGTCCAGCAGCAGGCCGAAGAGGTCAACAAGGTCAAGCGCTCGGCCAACGGGATCATCCTCGATCCCGAGACCCTGCGGCCGGACGAACCGGTCAGCCGGGCACAAGAGTTGATGAAGCTGAAGAACGTCAGCGGCTTTCCGATTACCGATGCTAGCGGCAAGCTGGTGGGAATACTAACCCGGCGGGATCTGCGGTTTCTGGAGAACGGCGCGCAGCCAATCCGCGAGGTCATGACCAGCGATAACCTCGTGACAGCACGGGGAACTGTAACGCTTGAGGAAGCTGAGCGGATTTTAACGGCGAAAAAGGTCGAGAAACTGCTGCTCGTAGACGATACATATTGCCTGACCGGCATGATCACCATCCGCGACATCGACATGATGAAGCGGTTTCCGCATGCTTGCAAAGACAAGCTAGGGCGGCTGCGGGTCGGAGCGGCTGTCGGCGTGTACGACTTTGAGCGGGCAGAAAGCCTGATTCAGACCGGGGTAGATATCCTGGTGGTGGATTCGGCCCACGGACATTCGAAGAACGTGCTCGAGACGGTTCGCGAACTGAAGAAAAAGTGGGATATCGACGTCGTTGCGGGAAACGTGGCAACCCGCGAAGGCTGCCAGGACTTGATTGCCGCCGGGGCCGACGCCGTGAAGGTCGGCATCGGGCCGGGTTCGATTTGTACAACCCGGGTGATCAGCGGCGTGGGCGTGTCGCAGATTACCGCGATTTACGAGGCCGCCCAAGCCGCTCAAAGAACGGGAACGCCGCTCATTGCCGACGGCGGAATCCGGTATTCGGGCGACATGACGAAAGCGATTGCCGCCGGCGCACACTGCGTGATGATCGGCGGACTGTTTGCGGGCCTGGCCGAAAGTCCAGGCAAGACCATCCTCTACCAGGGTCGCACTTTCAAGGCGTACCGTGGAATGGGAAGCCTGGGGGCGATGGTCAAGGGTTCGAGTGAACGATACCGCCAGGCAGGCAGCGGGGGAACCGGCAAGCTGGTGCCGGAGGGAGTCGAAGGCCGCGTCCCCTTCAAGGGAGCGCTCTCCGACTTCGTCTATCAGCTCGTCGGCGGGCTGCGGGCCGGGATGGGATACTGCGGAACTAAATCGATCGACGAACTGCGGACGGACACGCGGTTTATTCAAATCTCCGCCGCCAGCGTGCGGGAGAGCCACCCCCATGACATTGCGATCACGCAGGAAGCACCCAACTACAGCCCCGAATACCACGACGGGAAGGGGAGCGAGTAGCCGCACGGGCGGCAGGCTCCTCCGCTCGCTCGCCGCGGGTTTGGCCCTCGGCTGGTGTGGGATCGCCGGTGCCGCGGAGCCCGCGCGGTTCGCGGCCGATGCTTTTGCACAACCGATCGCGGCGGCGGCGGTGGCCGACGAGTCGCTCGCAGCCCATGCGGCGCAGAGCCCGAGCGATATCGCTGCGGATGCCTCGGCCGCTCCGCTGCGGTGGAAATCGAAAACGTTTCCGACGAGTACTTCAGCATCTGCGCGCTCGTCCGCACCTCCAATTGCTCGCGTCTCTGCGAATAGTGCACGGCCTGCCGGCTCGGGTTGGAATCGCACGCGGATCGACGGCCAGGTCCGCCCCGCACAAGCCACTAGCGGCAGCGACCCCTTCAGCGATCCGTTCGGCGATCGATCGGCGGTCCGGACCGCCAGCGATATCGAACTCGAACCGACCGAGGCGGAATCCGGCCACTCCAGCGCCGCACCGACCACGGGTCTCGAAGAATTGCCCCTCACCGCGCCCAGCGGGTCGCCATCGCTTCGCCAGCCCGGGCTGTTGCCCGTCGACGAGGTGTATACGGCCCAGCCGGGACCCGAATTGTCGCCGCTCCGCAGCCAGCCGATGGGCGAGTTGCCGGCTCCCGCGACGGGAGAGCCCTGCGATCGGGTTTACAACCAACGCGATTGCTGTGCGATCGAGGCCGGCTGCCGCGCGTTTCGCGAGCAACTCATCTCCGATTCGATCCGCAATATCACGCTCGACATCACGCCCCGGTTCATGCCCGATCTGACGCTCGAAGAAGACGAAGTCACGCGGCAGGATCGACTGCGGGGGCTGGAGTCCCGTTCGTGGCGCAATCGTCGCGGCGAATTGGTCGCCACGGGACGGATGACCAATCTATCGAGCGGCCGCGTGATCATTGCCGACGACGCCGGGACCGAAGTCGCCCGGCTGCCGTGGTCGGAACTGGGGGACGACGAAATCTGCTATATCAACGCCTTCTGGCGACTGCCGGTCGAGTGCACGCTGGGCGGCCGCGAAACGGTGGCTCGCAACTGGATCCATCAGACTTACCAGTGGCAAGCGTCGGCCCTGTGCCACAAGCCGCTGTACTTTGAAGATGTGCAGCTCGAACGGTACGGCCACACGACCGGTCCGTTCACGCAGCCCTTTGTCAGCGGGGCCCACTTCTTCCTCAACATCGCGGTGCTGCCTTACCACATGGGTTATCAGCCGCCGCACGAGTGCCAGTACGCCCTGGGCTACTATCGCCCGGGAAGCTGTGCCCCCTGGATGATTCCGCCGGTGCCGCTGTCGCTGCGCGGTGCCGCGGCTCAGACGGGCGCCGTCCTGGGCGGGGTCTACCTGATCCCGTAGCAAGCGGGTTCACGGCTCACGGCGTCTGGTCCTCCGGCCGCCGTGGACGGGATTACGGATCCCGACTTTTCGATTCACTTCACGTCTGCCAGCCGACTTCCGAAAGTTCACCAGCCCACGACGATTCTCCGTTCGGGAGCGATTGGCAAAGCAAGCGGCGAGGTCTTCGGGCCTCGCCGCTTTGCGTTCTTGAGGGCGCTTTGGAGTGCGGAGGACCGTATTTTTGGCTCCCCGCACTTGCCGGCCTGGGGGCCGGGGTTAACCGCCGCGTCAACGCGGCTGAATTGCCTACCGACCTGGAGGCCGGGGTTAACCGGGGCTGAATAACTCACCGGCCTGGAGGCCGGAGTTAACCGCGTCCATACGGCAAGGCTTTCGGCCCGCAGACAGCACTCGCAAAGAAACCGATTGACAATGGCTAGGCAATTCGTAGAATGAATCGAGTTGAGACTGATTCTCAATTCCAGCTACCCCGAGCTTTTCGGGGTCACAGCCGGACCCGCCGGAACAACCCCTCCTGGTGCCCACCACAGTGGAAACGGTCCTTACCGCCATCCCTGCTTCCTCGGAGCACGAACGGCTCTTGCTTGTCCTCGTGCAAGCCCCGGAAATCGGCAGCCGAATCGAACTGCGACAGCAGTCGTTCAGCCAATCCATCGGTTGGTTCACGCAGAGCACGATCCCCATGGAACCGGGTCAAGTCGCCACCCTGCGCAACGCCCTGGGACTGACCGGCGGCCAGCAAGCCGCCCGGCTTCCCCGCGAGTTTTCGAAGGTGCCTGCTGCGCCCAGTTGGCAGCCGCGGGTAGTGCAAGCCGAGACGGCCTAAGCCAAGGTTCGCATGCCGTCGCCGCTCGCCATTTTTGGTGGCTCTCGGCTTCTTACAGCACTAAAATCGCCGGCATGGTTGACCTGCTGTGCGAGTTATTTGTCCGGCCGCTCGTGCACTGCCTGCACGCCGTCTTCGTGCTCCAGTTCCCGCCCCGGGGACGGACGTTTGGTTGGCTGAAACTGGCCGTGGCGGTGAATCTGCTCGTCGTCGTTGGCACTGCACTGGCGACGGTGCTGCTCCTATGGCTGGGGGCGGGATGGTTTGCGCCGCTCGCTACATTCGCTGCGGGATGGATCGCGAGCCTCGTCCTCGGCTGGCTGGCCGGCTTTGTGGAGCGCGCGGCGCGGCACTTTCCGCCCGGCAGCCAATCCCCATGATCAGTCGGCTCGCGAAGAGGCTGCGGCTATGGCTGGCCCGCCATCGCTTGGCCTTTCCCGGCAGTCCCGCCGTGGGCCGAATCTGGCTCGGTTCACGGCTGCAGTTCGACGAGCTAGCAACCGTCGACGCGACGAACGAGCCGCGGCTGGCGCCCTACCAGCGTCTCGCACCCTTTTACGACGACTACGCGGGCCATTGGTGCCTGCGATACGACAATTACCTGCTTTACCTGGCGAGTGCACGGAATGTGCCGCAGGCACGCGTCCTGGATTTGTCGTGCGGCACGGGCGGGTTGGTCGGGCGACTGGCGCAGCGCTGCGAGCGAGTCGTCGGCCTCGACACGAATCCGTACATGTTGGCTTTGGCGCGCAGTGCCGCAGGGGCGTACGAAAACACGTCGATCGTCGCGGGCGATATTCGGCAATTCGCGCTCGGCGAGCGGTTCGACGCGATCGTTTGCGCGTCGGACTCGCTCAACTACGTCGCTTCGGACGATGAACTCGCACGCGTGATGCAGGGCATTGCCCACCATCTCGAGTCCGGCGGTCTGTTCGTCTGCGATGTCCTGGGCCGTGCGTTCTCCAGTGTCGTGAACGGCCACTATCTGCACTATGAGTCGCCCGCCGTTCGCTTCGCGCTCGCTTTCGAATTCGATCCCGAGACAGGGCGCGATAGTACGCGAGTCCTGTTTCCGGACGGAGTCGAGCATCACGAGCGGATGGCCATCAACGATCACCAGCTGACGGAAGCGGCCCGGAGCGCTAATCTCCAATTGATCGCGAGCTTCGGCAGCATGGGCCGACGCTACTTTGCCTTTACGCGCACGTGAGTTGCGGCAACGTCTCATCCTAACGAGTCGTCAACTTGGCTTTATCTCGCGGGCGGCTGCCAGGGCGTTTGACCTCCCCGCTGGATGTGACGCTGTAGGGCCTGCGACAACTCGCGGACGATCTGTGGCCGACTGTCAGCCAGATTGTGCCGCTCGGCCGGGTCATCCAGCAGGTGGTACAGCTCCCGCGGGCTGAACGGATCGTTTTGCAGGAGCTTCCAGGGCCCGCGAATCAGCGCTTCGTAGCTCTTGCCGCCATAGGCCGGTCCCCCTTCCCGGCGGACGAAATAGAGATCACGCGGCTGATCGATCGTCTTCCCGTCGACGAGCGGCACGAGGCTCACGGCGTCGAGTTCGGCCGACGGTTTTCCGCCCGCAAGTTCCAGCACCGTGGGAAAGACATCAAAATTCAGCCCTGCGTAATCCGTCTTC
>JALORD010000235.1 GCA_025459145.1 Pirellulaceae bacterium
ATCTTGAAGGCGATGCCGTCGTCGAGCTTCATCGCCGTGCCGCCGGGAACCCGGCCGGTGATGAAGTTGCCGCTGTCGAAGCTTTCGCCGATCTTCCAGTAGGCGAGGTTCGCGTGGTGGACGACCGCGGGGTTTGAGGGAAGGATCTCGACGCCGCTCACCCACGTGTCCCGCCAGAAGACGTGCGGCAGGACAGTGTATTTGTAGTCGACGAAGCCATCAGCCGGCAGGTTGTGCGTTTCGAGGGCCGTGGTGACAAGGTCCGGCTCGCCGATCTCCCAGCGGGAATCGTCGAACTCGCGCGGCTCGGGGGCCTTGGCCGCATCGCCGGCGGGGCGGCCGGCCTTGACCCAGGCCACGATCAGCTCCCGCTCGGCAGTCGAGAGCCCACGCTCGTTGGCGAATTTCTGATCGCGGTGTGCGTACCAGGGGGGCATCCGCCGCTGGTTGACGGTTTCGGCGATCATCTCGGCCTGGGCCGAGACTTCCTCGAGCGAGACCAGTGAAAACGGCGCCGGGCCTCCGGTGTGGTGGCACTCCTGGCAATGCTTCGCCAGGAGCGGGGCGACGTGCTCGTAGAACGTCGCGGGCGCGGGCGGCGGCTCGAGCTGGGACGGAAGCGTGATCAGACAGCCGTCGACCGGCGTTTCGCTCTTGGCGACAGCGCGGCCGGCGAGCAGGTCGTCTAGCGCCGCGGCCAGGCTTTCTTCACTGGGCATCGGCCGGCTGCCGCCCAGCCGGTGCTGGTCGTCGATCCGGCCGCGATAGACGAGCCGCCGCTGGGCGTCGAGGACGGCGACTTCGGGAGTGCGCTGAATACCGAGGGCGCGCACGTCGTTGCCGCTAAAGTCCTTGACGAGCGGAAACTCTAGTTCGTAGTCGATTCCCTGCTGGGCGACGTCGGCCAATTCGTCGTCCTGTCCGACGTTCACGCTGACAAACTGAATCCCTTGCGGCGCGTACTTCTCCGATAGTCGGCGGAGCTTCGGCCAGTACTTCTGGACAAGCGGGCAGCTTGTGTTGGTGAAGACGAGGACGACGGCCTTCGCCTCGCCCAGACCGTCGAGCGAGCGGGGGAGGTAGCGGATGTCGTGAAACCGCAGATTGTCGACCTGTTGGCCGATCGGGACACGTGGCGGTTCAACAGCTGCAGAAGGCTGCGCAATGAGCAGGGCCCCAGCAGCACAAACCGCCAGGGCCAGCAACTGGCAGAATCGGTTGGGTCGACAATTGGGCCGACTCGTGGGCATGGACTTGCTCCCTGGCGCCTGGAATTCGCTCCGGAGCAGATTACCACGCCCACGAATCTCCGCCAAATGTCCCACTGCAATCGGGGCCACCGATGCGGCTACGGTGCCGGGAACTTGTCGCGCTCGCCGGTTGCCTTGGTGACGCAGTCTTCCAGGTACGCCGAGAAGTTGGGATTCTCGGTGTGCGACTGGACTCCCTTGGCGGCGCGGATCACCTGGTCCCAGGCTTTCCAGGCGTCGCGGCCGGTCGACAGTTTTTCGTCCGGTTTGGTTGCCTTGCCGGCAGACTTGACGGCCTTCTCGGCTGCTTCGATCGCCTCCCCCAGGCCGGTTGCCCCGTAATCCTCGAGGACGCCCGCATTGACCGCCGCTTTCTTGTTCTTCTGCCAGTCCTTACTGTCCCAGGCTTTGAACGTGTTGGCGGGGAAGTCCACGGCGGCTCCCTTCACGATCGAGCGGAGCGGCACTTCGTCGGCCCGGCACCGTTCACCCAGCCAGCCGAGGTACTTCTGCATCGTGGCGTTGGTCTTGTACTCGTCGGCCGCGGCCATGGTCTGGATGTTGCGGGCCAGGACGTCGAGCTTGGTGAGCGCCTCGCGTGCCGCCTTGACGCGGTCCTTCGGCTTTTTCTTGAGGTCGAACTGCTTCTTCTCGGCCTTCTCAAAGTCCTTGAGCGCACTGTACACCTTGTCGGCATCCTTCGTCTTCGGGAAGACGCCCGCTTTGGCCGCGGCGCGGACGGTCTCGTCGAATGTGGAGGCCGAGAAATCGCGTTTCCACACGAACGACGGCGGCGGCTCGCTGGACGTGTCCTGCGAAGTGTCTTTGCCGAGGGCGCGAATTTTCTGCTGCAGCGGGACGAGGACGGCTGCCTTGAGCATCGGCCGCAGGTACGTGGGGAGCCCTTCGATCGCCCCCTTCGTCGAGCTGACTTCGTTCCTTAGCGCATCGGGCGATACATTGCCTTTAACGATCGTCTTGTAGGCGTTCTGCAGGTGCAAGGCCTGCGTCTGGCAATCGCGCGTCAGGATCGACGCCACGAGCTCATTGACGAACGTCGTCGAGTCGCCGGTGCTCTTGGCCTGCTTGGCAACGAAATCCAGGTCGAGATATGCCCGACACTTGGCATGCAGTTCCTTGACCATGGCGTCGGCACTATCGGGGATACCGGCATCGACGAACTTCTGCATGTCAGCCGGAGAGAAGGTCGACAGCGCTTCATCGGCGCTCTTGCACGAGACGGCGACGGCCTGATCGGTCCGTTGGTCGATCTGTTCGAGCCCCTTCATGCGGGCGATGTTCTCGGCGTATTCAATCTCTTCGGCGTTGCCGCCCATGAAGCCCAGCGACAACGTCCCCTGATTGCCGTGGAACACCTGGAAAGTATTCACACCGCTGTTGTAGACCTTGCCGGCATCGTCCTTCAGGGCCTGCGCGTACCCGGGATTAATCGCATCAGGAACCTGTCCCCTTTTGAGGACGGTAATCTTTTCGGCTAAGCTCGGCCCGGCCGTGAGGCGGCCTGTGCCGTGCAGCTTATCGCTGGCGGTGCCCTCCTCGTCGAACGTCATCAGCATGGTCTTCTGCATCGCCTGCTGGAGTTCGATCGGGATGTCGTCCCCTTTGAGGATTTCCTCCGCGTCGCCAGGCTCGTTGTCTTCGTAGAGCTTCTTGAGGCCCGGGGTTGCTTCGGTCGGAGCGTTGGTACCGATGCCGCCGTCATAAAACGGGCCGCGGCCGTTCCAGTAGAGGGGGGAAAAGATCGGCAGCCCCATCGACACGCGGGCCGCGATGGCGATCGGCATGTCGCCGAATTTCTCAGCGTTAAAGTAGACGCGCTTCCCATCCTTGCCGGTTCCTTCCCAGCCGGTAATTGTCAGCTCCTTGAAGTTCTTGGGATCGAGCTGATGCAGGAGCGCCAGATCGCGGAACGTGATCATCTGCATCGTGCGGTCGCTCGCGCTGAAGTCCTGGTGCTTGACCTTCTTGGCGAGGTTCTGCACGGTCTTAAGGATCGTCGCGTCGTCGGCATTGGCGAGGCCCAGACGGGCGAGCGCGTCGTCGTCCAGATCGCGGAGCTTTTCCACGAGTTCGTCCGTCAGCGCGTCCTCACTCCGCGATTTCAGCTTCTCGGTGACCGACTTGCTGGTCATCTCGTCGATCTTGGCCATCTCGCCGGCGCAGGTGGGATAGACATCTTTGCCGAACTTCACGCCGGGGTACTTCTTCTTGAAGCCCGGCATGTCAAAGGCCTGCTTGGTAACGCCGATGTTGAGGATTTCCCGTTCGTCTTCGAGGCCGCCGCAGGCGAGGCACGAAGCGTTGAGTGCGCCGATCGACGTGCCGACGAGCAGGTCCACGCTGTCGAGCATTCCGGACTTGTTCATCTCTTCGAGCATGGCCGGGTAGCCGACCCCTTTGCCGCCACCCCCTTGGAGCACGAGGCTTTCGAGCTTCGGAGCCTGCTTCGCGACGGTCATCTTGCCGTCTTTGACGAAGACCTGCGGCGTGGTGTCCGGCGGATAGTCGCGTTTGAGCGTACTCAGCGCCTGCATGGCGCTCATGTTGGCGACCATCAGCGCCTTGCCGAGCTTCTGCTGGTTTTCGGGAAGCCGCTCGTCGGAGAAGTACTCTTCCTGAACTTCTTTGATCGCCGCCAGGGCTTCCTTCTTAAAATCGTCGACATCATCCGGAGCGACGGAGAACGCCATGTCGTCGATCTTCTTTTGCAGCGACGCGGCGAACGATTGGCCGATCTGTTTCCACTCGTCGAGCGTCAGCGGCGACTTTTTCTTTTTGGAATCGCCGTCAGGGTGGGCGTCGCTAACTGCAAACTCGACCTGCGTTTGCCAGGTCGAGCCGGGATTGGCCTGTTCCTGAAAATAGAGATCGGCCCTGATGATCTCGCGCTCCAGGTCGTAATAGGCCTCGCACCGTTTGACGGCGTCCTTCTCCTTGGCGACTTTGTCGCGCGACTTTTCGAACTCGCTCGCCTTGGTCTTGCCGAGCGGCCCGGCGTGCAGCTTGAATTCGGCGAGCGCCTTGTTGACTCCTTCTTCGCGGGCCGGCACCGCCAGCTCACCGCGAATTTTCACGAGCAGTTCGACCGCTTCCTTGACGAGCTTGGCTTCCTTCTTGTTCTTGGCTGCTTTTTTGGTAATGTCGACAAGTTCTTTGCGATACTTGTCGGCTCGGTCGGCAGTCTCTTTGGCGCCGGAACTTGACGCCAACTTGTCGAGATCCCCCAGGTAGTCGCCGCACTGCAGGATCAATTTGTCGATCTGCCGCTCGGGTACCGGAGGCGTCGGCAAACCCCAAGCATCTGACAGATCGAACCCTTCTTCGACGAGCACGGACGAATTATCGGTCGACATGATTTATCTCCACCGGCCGGGCCGGTCAGGCGTGTATCGTGGATGCTCTCCAGCAGGATGCTGAAGCGAGAAAGTTCCGCAGCCAGGCCCCAGGGCGGGCTGCAGAAAGGTAGTAATTCACGAAGCGCACGGCGCCTACGACGCCTTGTCGAGCGTTTCGCTCATTTCGCGCAGGGCCGCTTCGATCGTCCGCCGGATCGTGACCTTCACGCCGAACTTGTTCTCGTCGCAGGCTTTCACTTGCGGACTGGCCAGCCGCTTCTCGAGTTCGGCTAAGGCCGGTCGGGCGAACTTGGCGATCTTCTCGGGGCTCTTGGCGGCCGATTTGTCGATCGTCGTGGCTGAGGCCCGCAACCCGCCGAGAAGCTGCGTGAGCCCCTGTTCGGCGACCCATTCCATGTTGGGGTCGTTCGATTTGAGGAGGGCGTCGGCGAACGTGGCGAGTTGCGCTTCGACATCGTCGATCGCCGCCCGCAGGTTCTTCCGCGCGGCGGCCCAGTCCTGGCGGAATCGGCTGGCCTGCTCTTCTTGTTCGTCTTCGGCCGATTCGCTCTCCTGGGCTTTGTCCGTGGGTGCTTGTGGCGGCGGCACGGGAGGCTGCTGACCCGTCGGCGGGGGCGGAGCAGGCGGCACCGCCCCGGCCTGCGGCGACGGAGGCGCGACCGGGGGTGTTCCGCCGCTCGTGAGTTCCTTGAGCACCTTGGCCACCTCACGCAGCGACTCCTGCGCTCCAGCTGCGTCCTTGGCCTTCACCTGCGCCTGAAACGCCGCGACAGGCTTGATCAAGTCGGCCTTGCGCGCTGGATTGGCAGCCGCGGCACTTTGGATCGCCGCCGAGAGCTTGTTCATCTTGCCGACGAGTTCGTTCAGCAGATTAGCATTGTCAGTCCCCGGCGGCGGGGGCGGCGCTGGAGGAGCGGTCTCGGGAGCACTGCTTTGCGGAGGAGGAGGCGCTACTGGCGGTGCTTGGCCCGTGGGTTGCTGCGGCGGTGGCGGAACGGGCGGAGCCTGGACGGTTGGCTGCGGCGGAGGAGGAGGCACGGGCGCCGTCGAACTCGATGTATCGGGCGGTGGCGGCGGCACTTCGGCGGACTCGGCCTGTGGACCTTCGGCTTCGTCCTCTTCAACCTGCCGGAATGCCGTGACGACCTTCCATTCGGGCTTCACCGTCAGATCGGTTTTCTCGGCGATGAATTCCTTGATCTTCTTGGCCTTGATCGAGGGTTCGCTGTCAAGCACTTCAAACGTCAGCGAAACCCCTTCGCCGAACACCACGCCTTCGATGATGTTGTTCCCCTTCACCTCGGCTTTGGCTTTCTGCACCACGCCTGCCGGGATCTTCTTCTTCTGCACAATCAGCTTCAGGACCTCCGGTCCCTTGGCGATGAGGCAGTAATTGCGTGCTTTTTTCTTGCGCGCCTGTTGCAGTCCGGCGAGAAGCTCTTCGTCGAGCGTGGTGGCACCTGCCATCGGAACGGCCCTTCTTGTCGAGTGGAGAACGCTGCGGCCTCAGGTCCGCTTGCGGTTAGCCGCGATTGTAGCAATCTGAGGCGCGAGATAAAGCGTTCCCGCAAGGGAATACGCGGATGCCTCCCCAATGGAAAAGCTACGCATCGTCGGCCCACGCTTACGGACGCGTTGCGATGGCTTGGTGCGCGATCCTGCGCTAGACGCACCACTGCTCAAAGCGCTGGCCGGTCAGACTCCGGAGCGCGTCGCACTCGGGGGCGAGCACCTCTTGCAGCCGGCTGCGGCACTCCGCGGATAGTTCGCGCCGCGGTACGGCCGGCTTTTCGGGGAGCGGTTTGAAGCCAAGCGTGGCAATCAACCGAGTTCCCCACGAGATCTCATGTCTAACGCTAAACTTATTATCGGTCCGATGAAATTCGGTAGCGAACTTGCGGCTCTTGAATGAGTCGTCCACTCCCAGGAAGCGAAACACGCGGGCCAGCGTCGCCCGACGCTCTTGCCGCAAATCTTCGGACGAAACGACCAGCATCTGCTCGAGCGGATAGTACTCGAGGAACCGCTCGATCTGCGTGTTGTAGCGGCTGGGGTCGAGATAGCGTTTGGCGGCGCCGGGCGAGAGTGCTTCTTCCAGGGGCCGCTGCTCGCGCCCCGCGGCGACGCTGTGCCCGTAGTGTGAAATCATGCGTTCGATCGGATCGCGAACCATGTAGACGAGGCGGGCCTGGGGAACCAGGCGATGCATCCGCTCGGGGACAGCTTCGACGGCGGGCCATTTGGTGTAATTGGGCGAAGATTCCCCATAGTGGCGCACTCGCGGCTGCACGCGAAATTGCGTGTCGTAGTACGATTCGTTCCGCGTTTGCTCTCCCTTCCCAATAAAGAAGTTGGTTTCCTTCGTCCGGGACATGCAGATTTCGGGATGAGCGTTGAGATACCGATGCAGGCTGCTCGTTCCCCCCTTCATCGCGCCGATAACGATTACCGTGGGCAGCATCGGTCCCCTCCTTATCCAAGGCAGGCATGGCCTGACGAGTTTGCATTCGCGCCGGCCAGCGGTCGGGTAGGACCAGGCGCGTGACGCTAGCAGCGAGCAGTCGGAATGCGGGGGGAGTACATCGACTACGGGGTTTGATCGACCAGTCGCCGGTGCGACTTAACGGCGATCGCACGTTGACGAACCAAAACTCACCAAAAACCCGCGTCGCGACGCTGGAGCGACAGTCCTTGTCGCTCAACTCGGCCCCGGTTGCCCCAGCACATCAGCCGCGCAAGCCACGCGCGAAGAGGTGGTTCGTGCAGGAACGGTGCACGCGCGAAACCGCCCGCGTCCGACCCTCATTCCGCTCGGCCGCTTCGCGGGTATCCTGGAAAGGGTGACGCTCTCTACCAAAACGGTCGCGATTACCGCCGATTCACCCTATCTAGGGAGGCGCATCGACCACCTCGTTCAGGAATTGGTCGTCCTGCCCCGGGCCCAGGTAACGGGCCTCTTCGATCACGGCTGTGTCCGGCGGAACGGCATCCTGTGCCAGACGCCGGGCGAGCGGCT
>JALORD010000236.1 GCA_025459145.1 Pirellulaceae bacterium
GTGTCAACTTGGCCGCAGAAGACCCTCTGCTCACGGTTCCGGGCGTTCAGTTCGGACTCTCCGTGCCGGATCAGGATTAAATGGCGCATCCCGCAAGTCTACTCGGCTCCCCCTCTCTTTGTGCAGGGAGGGGCGGAGAGCGACGGTGAGCCGCGAACTTGCCGCGTTAGACCGTCACCTTGTCCGGCAGCGAGATGTCCTTGGTCACCTTGATGTACTCGGCTCCCCAAGCTTCGAACCTGTCGATCAACTTGCCGGATTTCGTTTGATCGAGTCCCGAGGAGAATGCGCTGTGGCTCTGCGCACCGCCGATCGGCACCAGTTGGTCGTGCAGCTTCTTGATTGCACCAGCATCAAAGTTTTGAAAAGGAACGCCCGCTTTGTCGGCCTTCAGCATGTTCCCCAAGCTCTGGGTAATGTTGCGGCCCAGCGTAAACATCTCATTGAACAGGTAGCCGCGTTCCTTTTCGTCGTCGAATTTTTCACACCGCTCGCGGAGCGACTTGATCTTGGCGGACATGTTCTTGCGCGTCGAATCGGCGGCCGCAATGACCGCAGGCGCGTTTTTGATCGCCGCCTCGTCCTGTTTCTTCATGAACAGTTCCAAAGCTTCCTTGAGCCGCGACGAGAGCGAATTGGGGTTGATCGACACCATCAGGATGTCGGCGACGTCGTGAATCTCCTCGAGCACCCCGGCCGTCTTCTTCGTGAGCGGATTCTTCTTCAAGCTGGCCGCCTGCTCTTTGGCCAGGTTCTTGGCATCCTTGAGTGCATCGTGCAGCTTTTTCACCGGAGCGGACGAGATGAACTTCTTGGCCTCGTCCACCCCTTCCTGGACCAGCGTGATGTGCGGATTGAACTCCGGAAAGGCGACTTTCTGGAAAGAGTCTTCCACCTCGGCCAGCGCCTCGCCGACGCCCGTCGACTTAGTCATCTTGGCGATCGTCTGTTTTTTCTTGTCCCACCACTTCTTCGTGAGCTGTTCGGGCAGTTCCACCTTGTTCCGGGGGACGAAGATCGACGCCCAACCATCTTCTTTGGGGTTATAGGCCATGAGTGTGGCTCCAGGTGGCAACGAAACGAGTGTCTTGGAAAAGTAGCACACAAGGCTCGGAGAACGGCAACGGCTCGCAGTTCTACGTCCTGGGCATCCAGGGCCGGTGCGCACAAATGCAGCGAATGCTCCCTTTGTGCGGGTTAAAAACGGCCAACGCGGCAACTATGCTCCTAGGGAGGTCCCTTTCTATCCCATCGACACAACGGTTCCCGGCCCGGAACCCCTGTAAACATGCCTCCACCGACTCCCCTCTCAGAAATGCTGCTCGGCAAGGAGGCTGACGCGTTTGTCCTGCTCTCGGCCAAGACCGAGGGGACGACGCGCGACGGCAAGCCGTTCTTCCGCGTGGCGTTTCGCGACGCGGGCCGCGAGGTAACTTGTCCCATCTGGCAGGACGCGCCGCACTTCGAAGATTGCCGCGACGAGTGGCGGCCCGGCCAGTTCTACAAAGTCCGCGGCACCTTGACCGAAACAAAGTTCGGCCTGCAACTCGACATCCGTCGCATCCGCCCGATCAAGGCCGACGACCGTTCCGAAGGCTTCGACGAGTCGGCTTTTCTACCGCAGTCCCGCTTCGACGCCGCGGCCCTGTACGGCAAACTGCTGGCCGCCGCCCGGGATGAGTTGGCCGACGAAGCCCTGCGTGATTTGACCGTTGACCTGCTCGCAGCGCACCGCGACGTCCTCATCACTCTGCCCGCCGCCCGCCGCAACCACCATGCCCAAGTGGGGGGCTGGCTCGAACACGTCGAGAGCGTCACCCGCAACGCGATCTTCCTCGCCGACAAGTATGCCCGCGACTATCCCGATCTCGATCCGCCCCTGTCGCGCGATCTGGTGATTGCCGGCGCGATCCTGCACGATATCGGCAAGGTGGCCGAAATGAGACTCTCCGCCGTCGGCGCCGAATACACGCCGGCCGGCGAACTGATCGGCCACATCCTGCTGGGACGCGACCTGGTGCGGGAAGCGGCGACGCGCTATCCGCTTGCGCCCGAGATGGTGCTGCGGCTCGAACACATCATCGTCTCGCACCAGCGGCTGGCCGAGTGGGGCTCGCCCAAGCCGCCGATGACGCCCGAGGCGCTCCTGGTCCATTTTGCCGACGATGTCGACGCCAAGTTTCACACGGCACTCGCGGCACTGGCTGAGAAATCAGAGGGCCAGTTTACGAGCAGCCGTAACCCGCTCGGCTACAAGATCTTCCGCGGCCTGCGAGACTCGTAGCATGTGGCCGGAAACTACAGGAACAGATTCGTCGCCAGGACAATCCCCAGCGCCACCAGCACCCAGGCCAGGGCCAGAGGCAACAGCGGCGACTTCGCCTCGGGCAGGTCGGCCGGCCGAATCCCCCGGCTGAACCGTCGAAATTCGATTGTCCCACCCGCGATCGAAGCGGCACCAAGCAGAATGAGCGCCGCCCCCAAGTACGGAGAGAGTCCGGTACCGTGCGTTTCGACTCCCTGCCGTCGCAAAAGGGAGAGAAAAAGTCCGAACCGTGCCACGACGAAGCCAAACGCCATTAGCGTGATCCCGGTGCGCAGCCACGCGAGCAACGTTCGCTCGGCGGCAAAGTAAACACGGGGATCGCCTGAAGGCTCGGACATGGGCACTACTCGGCGCCCGCGGCCGCGTCGACCACTTCGGCTGGAGCCGCGGCGACGGGAGCCAATGCGGGAGCATCGGCGGGCATCTGCCAGCCGAGAGTCAACCAAGCGCCGCCCGATTGGAGTTCGGCCAACCGGAGCTTGCCGGCGGCGGCCCAGCGGTCCTTCAACTCAACACCTTCACCCACGAATTCTTCCTTGTACAGATTGCGGAACTTCCGCCGCATGAAGGCCACGATCGCGTTGTCCCGAATCGTGACCTGATCGGGATTCTCGCGATTCGGAAACCGCACGGCGACATCCCCTTCGCGGCGCAGGGTAGCTCCGACGTCGGTCTTTTCGATCTTGTAGCTGGCCCCAATTTCGACGAGTTCGGAGAGGGCCGGTTTGTACGTCCCGGGTTCATCCCCTTCGCCACGAGTGAAACCTTCCGCCCGAATCGCCAGCTTGAGACCGCCATCCTGGAACTGCGCCCTCAGGGGAAGCTCCTTCGCGAAAACGATCGACCAGGGTTCTTTGTCGGGGTCGAGCGTCCCGTCGTCCAGCGTGACCCGCAGTTCTTCCGGCAGGTCGGCTTTCAGATCCTCTTTGATCAGTTTTTCGATCTCGAGGTCGGTCAGTTCGACTCCGCCCAAAATCGCCTCGCCCAGGTTGACCGCCAGCGACTCATGGACGCGGACCGCGATGTCGTGCGTTTCGGCATGCTCCGGCGGAGCCGACGGCGCGGCCAGACGCCCGGTCGCCGCCTGCAACATTCGCACAAAGATGCGATTCTCCGCCGTGCTGAAGTTCATTTCCTCTGGAATCGCATTCCGCCGCATCAGCGGGTACTTCACCTTCTCAAGGAATCGTTCGTTCTGCTCGGCCACCATACCAGCCGCTTCCTGATCCATCTGGGCGGCGACGCGTGCGGCGGCCCGGCTCGAGGCGATCGCTTCGGACTGCGACTTTTGCTGACCGGCCCGCTTCCAACCGATCTTCTCGATCATCCGATGTTTGGCCGTGAGGCTATGGATCGTCGAGCGCGTGCGGGCATTGGCGGCCGCCCGAAACGCCACGAGGCCATTGCCCGTCATCTGCAATTGTTTGGTCCCCGCGATCCCGGTCACGCCCGTCGTATGAACCGTCACTGGTCCGTTGTAGCCCATGCTGTTCGAGTAGGCGTTGCCCGCGAGCATAATGTTGAGCGTCGCCGCCTCGGGGTTGTCGACCAGCGCCAGCGACGTGCGGCCGACCATCCGCGCCGAACCGCGAATATCGGTCCCCAGGATATTGTCGCGCACGCCGGTCACTTGATCGACATCGCGCTCGATTCCGACAGCCGCGAGTCGCTGCGACACCGAGGCATGCAGGTTCGGCCCGCCGAACTGCTGGCGCACGGTCGACACGAGATCGCTCGCCTGTCCGCTATCGGCCAGCCATGCCAGCGACCGGCCGACCGCCAGGGCTTCGTCGCCGGAGGCGGGATTCGCCGTGTACGCATCGAGGTGCGTCGCCAGGCTATCCAGTTCGCTGGCGTACTGCGCGGGCAGATTGTCGCTGGCCGCTTGACGGGAATACGCCGAATAACGAGCCAGCGCCGCGCGGGTCCGCGTGAACTGCTGGCGCTCCAGGCCAACTTCGTTCGCGGTAAGTTTCGCGAGCAGCTTGTTTACCACTTCCGGCGTGGGGGGCTGTTCCGACGCCACCACGTTCTCCAAGTCGCTCCAGCCCAGATACTTCTTCCAGCCTTCGGCGATCGGCGCTCCGCTCCGGACGAGCCAGTTCTCTAGAGCGGCCACGGAAGCGGCCAGTTCGACCTTGGCGGTCGCGACTTCGCCCGGCGTGATCGGCTTGAACTGGGTCTTGGCCGCTTCGATCGCGGCTTTCCAGTCCGGGGGTGCTGACTCCTGGGCCGGACCACGCTGTACGCCTAGTCCCCAGGCAATTACTGCCCACAGTCCGATCTTGATCGTGGCACTCTTGATCGTGCCGATGACGGCTTTCCATTGCATAGCCCCAAACTCCTGCCTCGTACCGAGTTCGCCTGCGGGAGAGGTTGCTCGACAGCCGCACATTTTTACATATCTGTTCAAATGAATCGCTGTCTGAATCGCCCAATCCCCATTAAATTGCCCAGCCCTCATCATCCGCAGGATGCCCTTTATCCGCAAGGCGAACCGTGGCAATTCCGCGGGCAAGTCTACCCCTTGTCGCTCGCTGGAGGACTCGCGCGAGGCCGCCGTCGGACGCAACTTGCCTTGAGTCCTGCCCACTCTCCCGTGCGATCGATTCCAGGTACCGCCTTTCGGGCAGATTCAACTTGGCAATCGGCAGGGCCCGTTCGGCGACAAAACAGTCGCGACAACTGGCAAATTGGTTGAGTGGTTGTCCGCCTGTCCGATAGAATCCGTGTAGTCAGGAGGGAGCCATGCCGACTCAAATTCGCTGGACATTTGCCATTCTGATGCTGGGCTGCGGAATCGCAGTTTCTGCGTCGGCCCAGCAGCCCCTTCCGGCGACGACCGTCCAGCTGCCCTCGTACTCATACTTCACGGCCAGCTCGACGATCTCGGTCCCGGATCGCGGCAGCGTGATCCTTGGGGGCGTCAATCGGGCCCGCGACAGCAGCACAACTCGCGGCTTTGGCCCGCTCGCCAATCGCGGCCGAGCCAGCGACCGCGGAGCGAGCACCGTGAGCGTCCATGCCACGATCATCGATCTGGCGGAACTCGACGAAGCCGTGCTCGCCGAAGCGGCCCGGCGGCGCGGTGCGATCGATCCCAGCCTTGAGTCCGTTGAGTTGCCATCCCGCGGCCTACCCCACGCGGCGGCTCCCGCCAGTATCGCCGCGATTCGCGCCTCCAAGTCGCAAGCGGCGGAAACCGAGGCGCAAGCCGCGTCGCGTGAAGCCGCGGAGCTCCTCGCGAAGGGCCAGCAAGCCGAGGCCGACGGCAAACCCGGCGTGGCCCGCATTTACTACCAGCAGGCCCTGCGGAAGGATTCGGCCGAAGTCGCCCGTCAGGCTCAGCTGCGACTGGCCAATCTCGCGAGTTGGTCGACTCCGGACGCTACGCATCGTTAGTCGCGCGTGTGGCAGGTCGGATTACGAAGACGCCGGCAGCCGGTGTCCCATCTTGTCCCGCTTCGTCGACAGGTAGCGGGCGTTGTGGGGATTCGACGGGGCCACAATCGGCACCTGATCGACGACCTGGAGATCGAAGCCGTCGTAGATGAAGGCGTCGATCTTTTTGGGGTTATTGGTCAGAAGCTTAACCTTTCGGAGGCCGAGGTCCTTGAGAATCTGAATCCCGACGCCGTAGTCGCGAATGTCAGCCTTGAACCCGAGTGCCTGATTCGCTTCGACCGTGTCCATTCCCCGCTCTTGCAGCTCGTAGGCTTTGATCTTTTCAACGAGGCCAATCCCTCGACCTTCTTGCGGCAGGTAGACGAGCACGCCCACGCCTGCCTGGTTGATCATCTCGAGGGCCATCTGCAACTGGCTGCCGCAGTCGCACCGCAACGAATCGAGCAAGTCGCCGGTGAAGCACGACGAATGCAGGCGAACAAGCGGCGCTTCGGCTTTGTCGGGATCTCCCTTGACCAGGACCATCGGCTGCTGCGACTCGTACTTCACTTCGTAGGCGATGATCGTGAAGTCGCCGAAGTTCGCCGTGGGAATGTTGGCCTGCGCAACGCGGCTGACGAGCTTTTCGCTCACCCGCCGGTGGGCGATCAATTGCTCGATCGAGATAATCTTCAGGTTGTGCTTCTGGGCGATCGCGACCAGTTGATCGCGCGTCGCCCGCTCTCCCCGGTCGTCGAGAATCTCGCACAGTACACCGACCGGTGCGCAGCCGGCCATTCGGCACAGGTCGACAGCCGCTTCGGTATGCCCGGCTCGCCGCAGGACGCCCCCTTCCTTGGCGAGCAGCGGATGCACGTGCCCCGGCCGGACGAAATCCATCGCGGTGCTTACGCCGTCGGCCATCGCCCGCACCGTCCGGGCCCGTTCGTCGGCGGTGATGCCAGTTTTGCCGGTGCGGTGATCGATGGGCGTCAAAAAGCTCGTCCCCAGCGGCGCGGTGTTCGTATCGACGACCGGCACCAGCTCCAGCCGGCGAGCCGTTTCGGGGAGCAGCGGCGTGCAGAACTGTCCGCGGCCCGAGAGGATGAAGTTCACCAGTTCCGGCGTCGCCTTCTCGGCCGCGCAGATAAAGTCCCCTTCGTTCTCGCGGTCCTCGGCGTCAACGACAATGATGGCCTCGCCGCGGGCAATCGCGTCGACAGCAGCGTGAATCGTAGAAAACTCGATCATGTGAGCATTATAGCGGACGGGCCACGCGGACGAACGGCCCGCTGCGGGCAGCCACCGCGGTGTGCGATTCGGCACAGTGGTATGATGAAGGTCGGAGATCGGAAGTCGGAGGTCGGATTGCCGCCCCTAGCCACCAGCACTTCCCCCCCAGCCCTAGCCTCTAGCCCCAGCCCCTCTCGCCCCTTCCCATGCTCGACCGCGAAGAATACGTCGAACAGGCGCACTTGTTTCGCACCCTCGGCGAGCGGTTCGCCGAGAATGTGCCGGTCCAGGAGTTGATCGGCTTGGTGAAGCAAGAGATCCTGTCGACGACGCGGCTCCCCCTGGCGCTCGATTTCCTGCTGGCTGAACTCAAGCACACCGGCATCATGTCGGGCGCCATGGCCCGGCTGGCCCACTACTTCACGCCGTTTCAGACCTACGTCATGCAGGAGGCCGAATCGGAACGGGGCCGGTTCGATATGCGGATCGCCATCGAGATCCTCCGCTGCGAGGCCGAATACCGGGCCAAGTCGCCGATCGCCCCCGCGATGTTCATGTACCAGTTCGAGTGCCTGTGCCGCAACCGCCTGCGGTACGACCGTGGCCTGGGGGCGATGGCGGCCGATCCGATCTACGACGCCCCCTGGCAGGAGTGGCTCCGCGAGCGCAGCCAGCAGTACGTCGTGCATCATTCGCGGCCGAACGAGCCGCCCATCACGCCGGAAAAGCCGGTCCTGTTCGGCGAGAAGGAAGGCAAGATCGCGTGGGCCAATCGCCGCAAGGATCCGCTCTACCTGTTCGCCGCCTTGCAGCGGCATCTGGGCTATCCGGTCGTTCCGCGTCCGCAAAAGCCGAGCGAATCGATTAATCTCGTGCCGCTGCTCAAGGCGCAGGTCGAGCGGCTCGAGGCTCGCGTCAAGCTGCTCGAAGACGAAAATCGGGGGGGCATCGACATCACGAAGTTCTATGCCCGCCCCGATGCGCCGCTCCCCGCCGTGCCGCCGCCGGACGATCTGTAGGTAGCCGCAAACTTACTCGCGGTTGCTAAAACGATGGCACCACGGCAG
>JALORD010000019.1 GCA_025459145.1 Pirellulaceae bacterium
CGCGAGGCATCCCACGCCGCCGGTGGCCCCCGTCACGACCACTTCACCCGCATCAGGCTCCACGCCATTGAGTTGAATCGCGTGGACGCACTGCGCGGCCGTAAAACCGGCGGTTCCCAGGATCATCGTATCCTTGAGCGACAGCCCGATTGGCAAAGGGACAACCCACTCTGCCGGTACGCGGATGTACTCGGCCCAGCCTCCCCATTGTCCGGCCCCCAACTCATAGCCAGTGACAAGCACCTCTTGTCCGGGCTGAAAACCGGGCGAACTGCTTTCAACGACGTGACCAGCGGCGTCGATTCCCGGGACATGCGGCAGCTTGCGAACAACCCCCGGGTGCGCGCTGGCGGCAAGGGCGTCTTTGTAGTTCAGCGAGGAGTATCGGACGCGAATCAGGACATCGCCAGCGGGAAGTTCGGACCGCGATCGTTCGGTAAGGCCGCGGCATACTTCGCCGGCTGAATCTTTTTCGACGACGAAGCAGCGGAAGTGGGTTGGGTTCACGGGAAGCGCCAGTCAAATCTCGGGTCCACGAGGTGTCCCGCTCGCCGATGGTACGCGGGGAGCGACAGATCGAAATGTCCTGCGTATGGGCCGCAGTTGCAAGCGGGCAAACGACTTACGTCAATCGGCCGACGCCGAGCCTCATTGACGCTCGGCGAGCGAGAAACCTACAATCTCTCCACCTTGGCTCGCCGGCCGGCAATAATTTGGTCCGGGCGGAGGCACTGGGACCACCTAAATCGATTTGAATCTCGCTACTACGGAGAATAGACGATGGGCGCGAATGTTTTGGAAATCACGGACGACAATTTTGATTCCGAAGTGTTGAAGAGCGATCAACCCGTACTCGTGGATTTCTGGGCCCCGTGGTGCGGTCCGTGCCGCAAGATTGCGCCGATGATCGACGAACTCGCCTCCGAAAACATGGGTGGGGCGAAGATCGGCAAGGTTAACATCGACGACAATCAGCAGTCGGCGATGAATTTCGGGATCGAAGCCATCCCCACGATCATCGTTTTCAAAGGGGGGCAGCCCGTGCAGCGTTTTCAGGGAATTCCAGCCAAGGCCCGTATTCAAGAAGCGCTCGACGCGGCTAAGTGAGCGTGTCCGCTTTCCCTGGGCGAATACCGCCAACACTCCTAAGCCCGCAGCCCAATGCTGCGGGCTTTTTTTCGTATCGCGCGAGGCCCCCCTAGGGCTTGTCCCGAGTCGCCACATCGATGCCGTGCGCCACGGCGCGGCAGATTTTGTCGAGCTGTTCGTTTGAAATCGCGAGCGGCGGCATGATCACCACGACATTGCCGAGCGGCCGGAGCCAGACTCCTTCGGCCAGAGTCTGCTCGCAGACGCGGTGTCCCCGTTTCTCCTGCCAGGGATAAGCCTTCCGCGCGGCGCGATCTTGTACGAGTTCGATACCAGCAATCAGCCCGCGCTGCCGCACCTGGCCGACGTGCGGGTGCTGGGCGAGCGGCGCCAGGTTCGCCGCCAGGCGGGCGACTTTTGCCGGCAGCTGTTCGAGCGTCCGCTCTTCGTCAAATATATCGAGTGTGGCCAGCGCCGCAGCCGCTCCGAGCGGATTGCCGCCGTAAGTATGGCCATGAAAAAACGTCTTCGACTCGTCGAATTTCCCCAGGAATGCCTGCCATACGGCATTGGTGGTCAGCGTCGCAGCCAAAGGGAGATACCCGCCGGTGAGCCCCTTCGCGAGGCACAGAAAGTCGGGCGTCACTTCCTCCTGCTCGCAGGCGAACATCGTTCCCGTGCGCCCCATGCCCACCGCGACTTCGTCCGCAATCAAAGGCACGCCGTACCGCTGCGTCAGTTCGCGCACTCCCCGCAAGTACCCGGGCGGATGCATGAGCATGCCGGCCGCGGCCTGGACTAACGGCTCGATGACTACAGCGACCAGCTCCGCGTGATGCTCGACAAAAACACGTTCAAATTCAGCCAGGTAATGCTGGCAAGCGCCCTCTAGCGCAATGCCCGCCGGCAGGCGGTACATGTCCGGCGCGGCGACGCGGACAACATCGAACAACAGCGGCCGAAACATCTCGTGGAAGCGGGCCACGCCCCCCACGCTCACGCTCCCCAGCGTGTCGCCGTGATAGGCGTTATCAAGGGCCAGGTACTTCGTACGCGCCGGCGGTGAGACGCTCGTCGGCGACTCTCTCGTGCGCGATTCTGCTCCCTGCTCCGAACTCGGAGCCCGTTGCTGCCAGTACTGAAACGCCATCTTCAGCGCCACTTCGACCGCCGAAGCGCCGCTATCGGAAAAAAACACGTGTTCGAGGCCCGCGGGCGCGATCTCCACCAGTCGCCGCGCTAGTTTCACAGTCGTGGGATGTGCCATCCCGAGGAGCGTGACGTGCGCGACCTGATCGAGCTGGGCTCGGATCGCCGCGTCGATCCGCGGATGCCGATGCCCATGGACGTTGCACCAGAGACTGCTCACGCCGTCGATCAGCTCGCGGCCCTCGACGTCGACGAGCGTGCAGCCCTGCGCCCGCTCGATGAGAAGCGGCCGATATTCGGCCATCTGCGTAAAGGCATGCCAGACGTGGGTGCGATCCCAGAGTTCCAGCTCGGCGGGGGTCGGCTCGGTCGCCATTCGAGAGAGTTGATTTCGCGATTGCCAGGCGTCAGTCTGCCCGCTCACCATTTAATGACGACTTTCTCTCCGAGCTTCACGCCCAGCATGAGTTTCGCGCTCTCACCGACGATCGTCAGCTCGAGATAGCCGCTCGTGCCCAGGATGGCCATGAAGGTGCAGGGCTCCTCGGGGTGATCGGCCGGAAAGATCCCCAGCGTCTGGTGTTCGTCGCAAATGATCGTCGCCTCGGCGGCCCGCGGGAGATCGCGCAGCCGTTCATTGGGCAAATCGGACACCAGATTTCCCGATTCGCCATAGGCGACGATTTTCCCTTCGAGGTGGCCGGGCACGGAGAGGGCTCCGGGTGAATGATTTCAAATCCCGAACTGAACCCTCAGCCTTCAGCCCCAGCGGCGGGGAAAACGGGGTTTCGCGGGGATCGCGTAAAATGCCGGCCGCATTGTAAGGATTCTGAATGCCGAGGCCAACCCATTTCTCCGCGGGGCGGTTCCGCCCACAATTCTCGCCATTCCCGCCCTTCGGGCGAGGCCCCGCAGCGAGGGCAGGAATTGCAATTCATTAGTTGACACGGGACCGAGGAGCCTCGAAAATACGCGAGCCAAGTGGAGGAGTGCATGTTGCATTTCGTCTGAACCGTTATCCGACCAAGGAGAATCCCTGTGCGTACACAAACAATGTTCGTGGCTGGTGCTGCATTGCTCGTCATGCTGACCGCCGCCGTGGCCGCCGACGCCATCAAGCTCGACGGAATCAATTGCCTCGTCGCCACTAGCAAACCCGCCAAGGCCGAGAACTCGGTCGACTACAAAGGGGCCAAGGTTTTCTTTTGCTGCATGAATTGCCCGAAGGCCTTTGCTGCTGACACCGCCAAGTTCGCCCCCAAGGCCAACCATCAGCTCGTCGCCACGAAGCAGGCCACCCAGAAGGCGTGCCCATTCTCGGGACAACCGGTGACCGCCGGAACCGAGATCAAAGTCGCGAATGTGGAAGTGGGCTTCTGCTGCGAAATGTGCCAAGGCAAGGCCAAGGCGGAGAAGGATCAGATCTCGCTCATTTTTAGCGACGCAGCCTTCGAGAAGGGCTTCAAGGTCGGGAAGTAGTCCCGGGATTAGCTGCTTTGCGCTACGCTTGTTGAATTCGCAGAGGCGGGACCGTGTCGGTCTCGCCTCTTTTTCTTGTTGCGAATCCATGTGAAGGGGGAGAGTCGCGTGAATCATCTGCACTGTCGGCGGTTGGCTGCGCTCTTCATCCTGCTGGGACACGGTTTTCTGCTGGGACACGGTGCGGCTCGGGCACAGGAAAGTCCGCCAGCCGTGCCGAAGCCGGCCGCCAGGCAGTTTCGTGCCGGTGCGTTTGCCGCCGATATTTCACCGCTCGAGTTCCCCGTGATCATCAACGGCGGGATGACGGAGCGAACAGCCGACAAGATCACCGATCGACTGCATGCCCGTTGTCTGGTGCTCGACGATGGCACGACGAAAGTCGCGTTGGCGGTCATCGACAACTGCATGGTCCCGCGGCACTTGCTCGACGAGGCCAAAGAGATGGCCAGCCTAGCCACGGGAATACCCACCAGCCGCATGCTGCTCTCCGCGACGCACACGCATACCGCCCCAAGCGTGCATCCCTGCCTGGGGAGCGATGCGGATGCGGCTTATTCCCGCTTTTTGCCCGCCCAGATAGCTAAGGGAATCGCGGCCGCGCACGAGCGGCTGCAACCGGCACGCATTGGCTGGGCTTTCGGCCGGGACGAGAAGAACGTGGCCTGCCGCCACTGGCTCATGAAGCCCGGCGTTGCCCCGACCAATCCGTTCGGCGGAACGAAAGACGACGTCGTCATGATGCATCCGGGGCACAATAACCCCAGCGCGATCATGGCTACCGGTCGGCCGGATCCCGAAATTCCCGTTATTTCCATCCAAACGCCCGACGGCCAGCCGCTCGCGATCTACTCGGCTTACTCGCTGCACTACGTGGGACAAACGCAGCCCGTTTCAGCCGACTACTTTGCCCTGTACTGCGACCTGATGACCGAACATGTCGGTGCGGACAAGAATCCCGCATTCATGGCCGCCCTGGCCAACGCCACCAGCGGCGACATGTGGCTCATGGACTACACCGAGCCCCAGCGGCGACAGTACTCGATGAAGGGGGTTGCGGAGGAAGTCGCCGCCGCCGCCTTCGAGGCCTACCGGCAGATCGAGTACTTCGACTGGGTGCCGCTCGTCATGGAGGAGTCCCTGCTCGAAGTCGGCGTGCGGATGCCGAGTGCCGAAGAAGTTGACGAGGCCCAGGAATTCATGAAGTCGTTCGAAGGACGGAAACCGAAGACTGTGCCTGAGGTTTACGCGCGCGAAACGGTTCTGCTCAGTCAGATGCCCCCCACCCGTGAGCTGAAGCTGCAGGCGCTGCGGATCGGCGACCTGGCGATTGGAGCCATTCCTAACGAAACCTACGCCAGCACGGGGCTGTGGCTGAAGAAACAGAGTCCCGTCCGCAAGACGTTTGTGGTCGAGCTCGCCAACGGCTGTGAAGGGTACATTCCGCCCCCCGAACTGCATCCGCTGGGGGGCTACACGTGCTGGCGGGCTCGCACCGCGTGCCTGGAACCAGAGGCCGAGCGCAAGATTCGCTCGGGCGTTCTGGCACTCTTGCAAAAGGTCGACGCCCAGCGGCGCGATGAATCGCCCGTCCCATCCGCACCGACTCCAGCACCCTGATCGCATCTCGCGGCCAGCGCAGTTTGGCAGGCAGCCCAGCATGGATTCCACGCTCCCTCCGACATCCATTCGCCGATTGCCGGACCGTCAGTCGCTCGAAGTCACCTGGCCCGATGGGCTGGCGTGCGAACTGGCGCTCGTCCCGCTCCGGGCCCAGTGCATGTGCGCCCGCTGCGTCGACGAGATCACCGGCGAGAGGATCATCGACGTCGAGGGAATCGATCCCCAGATTGCCGTGACCGATCTGGAACTGGTGGGCAACTACGCCCTGCGGATTCGCTGGTCCGACGGTCACCATCAGGGGCTCTACACCTGGCCGCACCTCAGGCAACTTTGCCAAGAGGCTCAAAAGTCCATCTGAGCACGTAAGGCAAAGGCGTTCGCTTCGCTGGGCACGTCGTCTCGGTCGGTGACCCAACTGTGAACGTAGTTAAACACCACTTTGCAATAGGGATTGCAGTACCAGTTCACGCCAGCCGTCAGGTTGTTCATCCGGCCGCCGCGGATGTCGTCGTCGTTCAGGTCGATGTGCGAGTAGCGGGCTGCCAATTCCCAGGCTCCCCAGCCCCCTTCAATACCTCGATTAGTTCGCACGAGGAAGAAATCCTCGAAAGGCCGCACGCGATCAATCGCGCCATTGAGGCGGTCGTAGGGCCGGTGCTCGCCCGTGAGAAACCAGCCCACCTGCACATAGGCGCCTCCCAAAACCGAAGTCGACGCGTCCTCCTGATCGACCAGGGCGCTCATAGCCTCAGCCTGCACGGACCAAGGACCTTGGACCAACAAGCATTCCAGTCCAACGGTGTGGATGTGCTCGGTATCGAGTGGGCCGGTGTCGACGAAGAACGGCGTCCCATTGAACTCGCCGGGGACGGGAAAGCCGGCGGTTCCAACCGCGCCCGGCGCGTTCTCGCCGACAAACATTTCCGGAATCGAGCGAAAGCGGCCCACGTGCCGCGGAGGTGAATTCCAGAAGTACGCACCGCCCAGATGCAGGTAGGAACGCCCTGCCGCCGCATCGTCGTACCACGGCAAGTGCGTCAGCCGCGCGACAGCACCATTGCCCCCCGTGGTGCTCAGCGAACCGCCAAACTGGTCCTGCCCGGTGCGAAAGTAGGAAGCGGCCCAAGTCGAGTTCAGATCGCGCGAGTGGTTGTAGAAGCCCACGCCCAGATGGCGGAACGGCGTAAACGCTTGAAACAGGCTCGAGCGCTCCATGAACGTCGTGTAGCGGAAACTGCTCACGACTTCGAGGCTGAACGGCTGTTTCCACTGCCCCACACGGACCGTCCCCAGCCACGGCAGATCGGTCCATTCCACCCAGACGTCGGCGAAAGTCGGCCGCCCTGGGAAGGCAAAATCCATCTGAAAGAACGCATTCATCGTCGGCGCGAGTTCCGCCTTGCCCGCCAGCCGAGCCCGGCGAAAGTCGGCTCCGTTCTCGATATAGCCGAAGGATTCCCGATTAGCGGCGTCTTGATTGAAGGCGACGCCATCGGCCTGAAACACGCCCAGCAATTGCACGTTCCGCGGATACTTGACCGGCGGGTGTTCCAAAGCATCGAGTCGCCGCGTAAGGTCGGCGATTTCTTGCCTCAGTTCTTCCGTTGAATCGGTTCCGGTGGGCGCGTCGTCTGTCAGCGAAGCGACGGCCCCTTGCGCGAACTCCGTGATCGCAGGCGACGGCAAATCGGAGGGGGAGGGCTCGAGGAGGTATGCCTCTTGTGCGCTTGTCGTGGATGCCATCGCGGCCACGCTAGCAAGTAGCGCCGTCCACAACGCTCGAGTTCGACGACGTAAGCTCATGTTTCCTCTCGATTGCAGCCGCCAGCGGAAGCCTCGTGCGATCCACCGCGGACGTTTACAGGAGTCTGGCAAAGCCTGTCAAACGGGATCGGGCGAATCCCCCGCGGTTTGTAATCTTGCGAACGGGCAACAGGCCGGTGTTCGCGCTACATGCCAGGCCATCCCACGCCGCGAGACTCCTGCGACGAGCGTCCTCCAGGCTATAATCTGCGGGATGAGTCCTCCCAGCGCCACGCCCAAAGTTTTCAATCCGTTCTTCACCGCGCTCTTGGTGGTGGGCACTATCTTTGCCTTGACGGCCTGCGCCTATGGCGTCATGACGGTGCGGGGACTGGACCCTCATCAGCAGGACGACACCGGGCTGATGGGAGTGATGAATCGCTGGGGATTGACGATCCTGGTGGTGGAGCTGGCGGTGCTTGCAGTGCTGACGGTACTGGCCATCGGGACGGATGATTTCTGGGCGCGGCGCTCCGCCGAGGGCGCAAAGGATAAATAGCGCAAACGGTCGAGGCCGGTCCCGGATCGGATTGCCGGCGCGCTGCTTGCTGTCGGGCAGAAATCTGCCTACAGTCTCGGGCATGAGCACTCAAGACGCCCAGCGGATCGAGTTTCTGCGCGACGAAATCCGCTTGCACGACCGCAAGTACTACGTCGAAGCGGCACCCATCATCACCGACCGCGAGTATGACCTGCTCCTGGCCGAGTTGACGCAGCTTGAGCAGCAGCATCCGGAGCTGGTCACGCCCGACAGCCCGACGCAGCGGATCGGCGATCAGCCAGTTCCCGAATTGGTTCAGGTTTCGCACCGGCTGCCAATGCTCTCGATCGAGAACTCGTACGATCCTGCGGAGGTTCGCGCCTTTGCGGAGCGGAGCCGCAAAGGACTCGAAGGCGAGCCTGTGGAATGGGTCGTCGAGCTCAAGGTGGACGGCGTGGCCGTGTCGGTGCTCTACGAAGCAGGCAGGCTCGTACGCGGCGTGACCCGCGGCAATGGGCAAGTGGGAGACGACGTCACGCACACGCTCCGCACGGCGCACGGTGTGCCGCTTCGCCTGTACGGCGACTATCCGCCGGTCCTGGAAGTCCGCGGCGAAGTGTATATCACCAACGACGATTTGGTGACGATCAACGAGCGGCAACAGGCGCGTGGCGAAAAGGTCTTCGCCAATACCCGCAACCTGGCGGCGGGGGCCCTGCGTCAGCTCGACCCGCGATCCGCTGCGGAGAAGATGCTGCGGCTGTTGGTCCACGGCGTTGGCTATTGCGAGGGGCTCACCGCCGCCACTCACATGGAGTTCCTCCAGCAGGTGCGCTCGTTCGGCCTGCCGACGACTCCGCTGGTCCAGTCGTTTCCCGACATTGAACAAGCCCTGGCCCATTGCGAACAGCTGATTGCCCAGCTGCACGAGCTGCCGTTTGAAGTGGACGGGCTTGTCCTCAAGGTCAATCGGTTCGACCAGCGCGAACGGCTGGGGGCCCGTTCCAAAAGCCCACGGTGGATCGTCGCCTACAAGTTCGAAAAGTACGAGGCGACCACCAAATTGCAGGCAATCAATGTGCAAGTGGGCAAAACGGGCGCAATTACGCCGGTCGCGGAGCTCGAGCCGGTGCAACTCGCGGGAACGATCGTCAGCCGGGCCAGCTTGCACAATGCCGATGAAATCGTCCGCAAGGACGTCCGCGTTGGGGACGTCGTCGTGGTGGAGAAGGCAGGCAAGATCATTCCACATATCGTGCGGGTCGAGAAACACTTGCGAGCGGCGGAGCTTCCCGAGTTTCCGTTTCCAACGGTTTGCCCCGAGTGCCAGACACCGGTCGTCAAGGACGAAGGGGGCGTCTACATCCGCTGCCCGAATTTCGCGTGCCCCGCGCAGGTTCGCGAGCGAATCCGCTTCTTTGCGACCCGCAACGCCATGGACATCGAGGGACTGGGCGAAAAGCTGGTGGACCAACTCGTGGCGGCCGGACTCGTTCGCGGCTACGGAGATCTGTACCGGCTCGAGCTCGAACAACTCGTGGCGATCGAGCGGATGGGAAAAAAGTCGGCGGAGAATCTGCTGGCGGGTCTCGCCGCCAGCAAATCGCGCGGGCTGGCAAGGCTGCTGAATGCCCTCTCGATCCGCCATGTGGGCCAGCGTGTGGCCCAGGTGCTCGCGGAACATTTCGGCACGATGGAGGCTTTGCAGCAGGCCACGCCCGAACAACTCGCGGCGGTCAACGAGATCGGCGAGACGATCGCCCACAGCGTGTGGACCTATCTGCAAAGCGCCGAGGGTCGCCAAACGATCGCCGACCTGACCGAACTGGGGTTCGACATGACGGCGCCAAAGCGCGAGCAGCCGTCCGGAAGTGGCGTGCTCGAAGGGAAGACCATCGTCGTCACGGGAACGCTCAGCAAGTACTCGCGCGACGAGATTCAAGAGGCCATTCGCCAGCATGGCGGCCGCGCGAGTTCGAGCGTCAGCAAGAAAACGAGCTTCGTCGTGGCGGGGGAAGAAGCCGGCAGCAAACTGACGAAGGCCCAAGAGCTGGGAATTCCCGTGCTGAGCGAAACGGACTTCGAGCAGCTCCTGGCCGGCGCTCCACGGGGCGAGTCGACAAACTGAGCAGCCCCGCGGCCCAAGCGAGAGCTGCTCTGTGGACCCCTTCGGGGCTACTTTTCCAGCGGAAGTCCCGCGGCCAGCGTGATGCGATTAAACGCCGCGCGGCCGGTGGTATAGCTCACCAGCTGCACGACGTCTCGCGGACCGGCAAGCTTGACCGCGAGCGCCACGTCGTCGTCGGTCAGCACGACCGGCGTCGTCGCCAGCTTGCGCGCCACCGTGAACAGGGCTCGTTCCGTAGGCGAGAAAGAGTCCCACGAGCTATCCAACGCGTAAATTTGCTCGTCCGTCTGCCCGAGTGTTCGCAGTCGCTGTTGCGCGAGGCCCGCGGCGTACCAGGCCCGATCCTGGCGAGCGACGATCCACGCGACCTGGGCCTTCAGGAGCGGACTGAGGTCGCCGCGCTCGTCGGCATTTTGCAGCCGAGTGACGAGCTGCTTTCCCGTTTGGGGAAAGTGCGCGAGGAGCCGCATCCAGTTCGGAAGCGGTCCGTCGGGGGCTGCTTCCTGCAGCGCTTCGCGAGCCGCTTGTTCACTTAAGAGCGGCAATCGAGGTTGACGCGTGCGCGTCGCCTCCAGCGCCTTCTCGACCGCAATCCGCGGCTCCAGTTCAGGGCGACGTTCGACTGTCTTACGGGTTGCTTCGCCCGTCGCCTCATCGATGAACAGCGGTGCGACGAGCGACACTGTCGTCTGGTACTTCTCCGACGTGGGAGTCAGGTAGCTGTGCGCTTCGACCTGCGCCGGGGGTGAATCGTTTGCCGCTTCGCTTCGCCGGCCGAAACCGCCGCCCCCTTCGGACTGCGGAACGCCAACTCCTTCCTTCCACCGATTGATCGAGTTATTTCCCGCCACGGAGATTACCATCTCCAGGATCTGCGGGTCGGTGAAGTGCTTCCGCACCTCGTCGATATCCGCATCCGAGATCTCGTGCGGCGCCAGCGTCAACTTTCGCGCGAGTGCAAAGGCGGCTTGTTCCGCGGGAGTGAACTGCTTCCAGTCGAAGTCCAGGGCAGCAATCTCGTCCTCGGACATGCCGGCCCGCAGCAACTTCGACTCCTGATGCCCCAAGCAGTATTGGCAGTTATTCGTCCGCGAGACAATCCAAAACAGGGCAACTTTGAACTTATAGTCCAGCGTCATGTTGGGATCGCTCGGCCGCGAAGTACGGCTTGGCAGGGTCCGCGCAGGGGCGGCGGGCACTGTTCCACTTGGGCCGCCGGGCCTTCCCCCGCCAAGAGTCACATTGCCCGAGTCCCCCTCGGGCAGATAGTGGGTTCGAAGCCGCCCTTCGTAGTTGGTCTCGCGATCCCCCAGTTGGGCTCGCTCCTCAGCCGTCAGTTCGGGGAGGGGAATCCGCGGCTTCCGCTGCTTCATGGCCTCGAGATACTGCTTCATCTCGGGGCGAGTCAGCGGAGTCGGTAGCGGCGAACTTGTGGACTCTTCGGCAATAGCTGCGGGAGCGAGTCCAAGCAGACCCAACAAACCGAGTGCCGCGAAATACGGGTAACTATGCATCAGTCGCATGGGTAGCTCATCCTTCAATGGGCAGGTGAAAATTCGATTCAATCAGCCCGCGCGATGTGAATCGCAGGGCTTGTCGCAATCACATAAACGGCGTCGATCGTCTTGCGGCCGGTTCCCGACGCGAGAGTCAATCGAACCGGCCAGCGAATATTCACGCCAGCCGTCTCTTCGCCCGGAAGAAGCTGATAGTCGACGAGTTTTGCGTCGGCGAGCCAGTCTTCGTCGGCCACCACAATCGGCGGCATATTCTCGGCGAGTTCCTCCGACGACGAACCTTGTTTCCAGGCCTCTAATGCCGTTTCGAGCGCCGTCCTGGCCGTGCTCGAATCTGCGACCGCCGGGGGTACGTGGTTTTGACCGGTACACCCGGCAACGAACAGCAGGATGCCCACCAGCGGAACTGCGAACAACAGCGCTACAATCCGCGGAGTCAACCGACTCCGTGTCGAGACAAATCGATCAATAGTCACTGACCGGCCTCCCATCGTCGCGCTGTCCCAAATCTCGCCATGTCTGCAGATTGATCGACTCGCTCACAAAGCGAACCGACCCGTCGCAGAGGGCCATCATCACACCGCCGGGATGATAGCTGAAGGCAGAAGTCCCAATTCGGCCCGGCGGGTACATGCACGAGCGGCTGTTTGGCGGACCGACATGAAAGTAGATCGTCGTCGAGTGATAACCCTGCAGCCACGGAGCGCCAACGTCACTAACTCGCTGGAACGAAAGGCTCGTGGGATCGAGCGCCTCGCACTGCGCGTAAGCTTCATCGGCGGTCGTCGGATTTGTGCGGGGCCAGAACGTATCGGTGGGCGACGACTGCCCGTTGTTAAAGTCTCCCTTGGGGTGCTCGCTAAAGGCCGCCGTTTGAGAGGTGCCGTCGAGCAGGTCAGCCATCCGTCGGAAGCTGTTCAAGTAGAAGACTCCGTTGGGAGCGGGATAGCCGTAGTTGGGATCCGACGAATCCGTGGGCGGATTGCCCCACAATACACCGCTACCCTGATTGGCGCGATAGCTTGTTCCCGCCCAGCCGATCGGCATGTTGGTCTGCGGATCGGAGGGGCAATTGAAAATGGGGACGAAGGTGCCGCGCGCCGCATCGTTGTTGGCGTGGTTCCAACTCGACGAAAAGTCGATCAAATTCTGAGCGTTGGACTGCTCCATGAACGGGAGCAACGCGGCGTGGGTGGAAATTGAACGGCTGGTCCGCCCTGCCGGAAAGCAGAGATACGTGTCGTGATAGTTATGTAGTGCGAGTCCAAACTGTTTCAGGTTGTTGGAGCATTGCGAGCGGCGTGCCGCTTCGCGGGCAGCTTGTACGGCTGGCAACAACAGAGCAACCAGGACGCCGATGATGGCGATCACCACAAGTAATTCGACAAGGGTGAACGCGCGCTGTTTGCGGTTCATAAACCATTCCTGCGTACGAAAGATAGGATAAAATCGGAATCGATGACGGTACGCCGTAGTCAGCGGCTGCGTCGATTCGCGCCCAGCAAATGCTGGGACGAATGAAAAACCAAGTTGAATCGACCGCGCCGCCCCGTGGCTGACGCAGTCCGTCGAAGGCCTCACCGCATCGCAGAAGGCCAGATCTCACCCCGGGTGCGCAGTGAGCGGCGCAAGCAGGGCGCGCAAATCATTCCTGGCGATAGGCAGAAGCTCAGGAACTACGAGAAGCGCGGGGGACGGAATTGACCGTGGGCAAGATGCTGGGGCCGGAGCAGAGACACGTTGGCCCCCAGGACAGAAATTGTCGACTCAAATGTGATCGACGCGTCCTGCACGAGCGCCAGATCGCGGTCCGGCGCCTGCGACTGAGTGGGCGGCACCGGCGCCACCGGCTGTGACGGCGCACGCCCGCAATGAGGACCCTGGCAGGGGAGCGGCAGCGAATGGTCGCTCGACGGGTCGACGTGGTCCATCAGGTAGTCACCGCACGAGGCCTGCGCTCTCGACAGCAGCGGGCCCGCCGCCGCGCATAAGAGTAGCGCTGCAGCAATCTGCAATACACGCCTCAACGCTGCGATGGCGCAACTCGTTGACACAGAGAACGGGGGTGACAAGTAGGTTTAGGTACTTTTTCGGCCAAACGTGGTCAATGTAACCGCGATGAAGAAAATTGCAAACAGTTTCGCGAAATATTTTATGGCAACGAAGACGTTCCGCGACTTTCCAACGCGAAGTAGTTCGGGTAACTGACAACTGAGATTGCGAACAACCGAACAATTTACCTTATCGGATCATTCGGTCCCGTTACCGAGTTTCCAGGGGAAGATGAATGCCCAAAAACACACCATTCCGGGTGGATCAATTGTTGCTTTGTGGAGCGCATTCGATTAGATTGATGACAGTTGGGCGGTAAACGGTGATTCAACGAGGAGGAGGCTCTCCGAATGAATCTCGCGGCTATCCGCCTGATTCGGCACAACTGTTTGCTCGATTTCTTCCCCCCAACGCCTCCCACGCGGCAATTTGCTGCTTGCGGCGGGCGAAAGGCTCGTGAAGCGTCGAAAACGGCAATTGGGTATGAGGTGGGAAGCTCGAAGACGCTTTCCGCAATCGCCAGCCGCCCGCCAAGGAAGCCGGTTACGTAAATATCGCCGGTATTTGGACTTATCGCTCCTTGCCCAAGGAAGCGACAGCTCTATACGGCTTAGCACGATCAGTCATGGACGACTTCGCGACCCAACGAATCAACCGTTGCGTATAGATGATGCGCCCGGTCGAGGTTCCTGCGGAGGTTCGGTCCTTTGATTACCACAGCTTCACTGAAGACACAGTCCTGGAAAGATCTGGCCGACATGGCCAAGAGAAAGGGGCTGTCTGGCTGGAGTTCGATGCGCAAGGAAGACCTGGTGAAAGCATTACTTCGTGCTTCAAAGTCCAAGACCGCGTCCCGGCTGCGAACTGCCCCGTCGAAGACCAAGAGCAAGCCCTCGACGGTAGCCTCGCCGCGTCGAACGGGTGGTTCCAAGCCAGTTTCCTCGGGCAAGAACGGCCACAAGCGTGTTTCTTTGAACGGCGCATCGGCATCCGAAGCGAAACCTGCGGCCAACGGCGCAAAGCACGCCGCGACCGCCAATGGCAAATCGCACTCGCCAAAAGCCTCCGCCAAGCAAGGCAAGGCGACAGAGCGGATCCAGAAGGTTTATGCGGAGCGCGAACGGCTCAAAGATTTGTCGAGTACGGTCGCTTTTCACAGCAAAACGGGCAAGAAACAAACCCTCCCAGTCCGCGACCGGATTGTGCTGCTGGTCCGCGATTCATACTGGCTGCAGGCCAACTGGCACGTGACCCGTCAGAGTGTCAAACGAGCTGAGGCCGCGATGGCCGAGCATTGGCACACCGCGCGTCCGACGCTTCGTTTGCTCGAGGTCGAGAGCGGCCACACCACCAGCACGTCCGAACGGGTGGTCCGCGAGATCGAAGTCCACGGCGGTGTGACGAATTGGTACATCGACGTCGCAAATCCGCCGCAAGGCTACCGAGTCGATCTGGGATATCGGTCGGCCGGAGGCAAGTTCTTTTCGCTCTGCCGCAGCAACTCGATCCGGACACCCGAGCCCGACAGTAGCGATGCCATCGACGAAAACTGGACGGATGTTGCCGAAAACTATGAGCGGATTTACGCTCTGAGCGGTGGATATTCGGAGGACAACAATAGCGGCGAACTGCAGGAGTTGTTTGAAGAGCGACTTCGCCGCCCAATGCACAATCCGCTTGCCTCGCAGTTTGGCGGCGGGGCCGAGCGGGTCCTCAATCGACCGCGAGAACTCGAGTTTCAGGTCGATGCGGAGATGATTCTGTACGGTCACACCCGGCCCGACGCCCGCGTTACATTGGGCGGTGAGCCGATCAAACTCCGCCCCGATGGGCAGTTTACGGTCCGCATGCCCCTTCCCGACAAGCGCCAGGTGCTGCCAGTTGTCGCCAGCAGCATCGACGGCGTCGAGCAGCGAACGATTGTGATCGCGGTAGAACGCAACACGAAAGTCCTGGAACCGATGATGCGTGAATCGAACGAGTAGCAAGCTTTCTTCGCGCGTTCGCGGCTCTTGAGCTTGCACGAATCAAGCGCTCTTCTCGGCTGCGACTACCCGCAGGTGCGGGGGTGATTTTCCAAGATCGGCCCCAAGATTGCACCTGCCGCTGCTAATTACCCTGGGGCCTGCCAAATGGGCAGGCTGGGACGGCCATCTGCCCCAGGGCAACCTCAATTGACCATTGTCCGCTGTCGCAATAAACTTTTGCAGCGGTAGATGTTGCGCAATTCATGCGGTCTCCCGGCGGCAGGACGCCCGCGTCAGGGACACCCTTCAGCGGGCTGCTAGCGGGCCCGCCCACCATATCGCGGGACAGACTCAGTCATGGATCTTCTTGAACGCACCTGGGATGGCGTTGGCAATTTTTTCGGCGGGATTCTGCAGGGGTTCGAGCGTGGGATTACGGCCATGTTTGGCTCGTCGAACGCTCGCTACATTCGCCGACTGCATGGCAAAGTCGAAGAGATCAACGCCCTGGAGCCGCGCTATCAGGCGATGTCGGATGCCGAATTGCGCGAGCAGACACTCCAGTTTCGCCAGCGGCTCAAGGCCGGTGAAACGCTCGACGACATTCTGCATGAGGCCTTCGCCGTCTGCCGGGAAGGGGGGCGGCGTTTCCTGGGAATGCGCCATTTCGACGTGCAGTTGATTGGCGGAATGGTCCTGCATAGCGGGGCCATCGCCGAAATGATG
Organism: Pirellulaceae bacterium; assembly: GCA_025459145.1. GTDB lineage: Bacteria > Planctomycetota > Planctomycetia > Pirellulales > Pirellulaceae > CAYLLN01. The sequence goes on from JALORD010000019.1 coordinate 16,015, forward strand.
ACGGGCGAAGGAAAGACGCTGGTCGCCACGCTGCCGGCCTATTTGAACGCCCTTTCAGGCAAGGGGGTTCACGTCGTGACGGTCAACGATTATCTCGCCCGCCGCGACATGGAATGGATGGGACCGCTGTATCTCGGCCTGGGGCTGACGGTCGGGACGATTCAAAGCAACATGGATGTCGACGAACGGCAGCTCGCCTACGATTGCGACATCACTTATGGAACGAATAACGAGTTCGGGTTCGACTACCTGCGCGACAACATGCGTCCCGCGGCGCGGGGAGACAACCGATATCCGCGGCATCTGCAGCAGTCGCAAAAATCGCGGCACTTTGCGATTATCGACGAAGTCGACAACATCCTGATCGACGAGGCGCGGACGCCGCTCATCATCTCCGGCCCGGCCTACGACAATCCGGCCAAGTACTCGGAAGCCGACCGAATCGCCCGCGCGCTGAAGCGGGATGAGCACTTTGTCGTCAACGAGAAAGACCACACCGTCAATCTGACCGACGACGGAGTGCGGGCCGCGGAACGGCTGGCAGGTGTCGAGAGTTTCTACACGCCCGGCAACATGGAGTGGCCCCACCTGATCGACAACGCGCTCAAAGCGCACTACCTCTATCAGCTGGATGTGCGGTACGTCGTGGAAGATGGCGCCGTCATCATTGTTGACGAGCACACCGGCCGCAAAATGGAAGGTCGTCAATGGAGCGACGGCTTACACCAGGCAGTGGAAGCGAAGGAAGGGGTGAAGATCAAGGAAGAGACGCAGACCCTCGCGACGATTACGCTGCAGAATTTTTTCAAGCTGTACGACAAGATCTGCGGCATGACCGGTACGGCCATGACCGAAGCGGGCGAATTCTGGAAGATTTACGGTCTGGACGTCGTCGCCATTCCGACGAATCGGAAAATGCTCCGGATCGAGCATCCGGACGTGATCTATCGCAACGAACGCGAAAAGTTCATTGCGCTGGCCGACGAGATCGAACGGATCCACAAGTGGGATGTGTTGTCGCTGAAGGATGGCAGCGAGATGGTCGGCGTCATCCACAAGGAGACGGATGACTCGGTCGAGCTGCAGCAGCGGGAAAGCAAGCAGCGCGATGTCGTGGCCAAGGACAAAATCGCCGGTGTGGAACGCAAAGGTCGTCCCATTCTGGTGGGTACCGTTTCCATCGAGAAGAGCGAGCGGCTGAGCCAGTTTCTCGACAAGCGCGGCGTCAAGCATGAGGTGCTCAACGCCAAGCAGCACAAGCGCGAAGCAGAAATCGTCGCCCAGGCCGGCCGCCTCGGCGCCGTGACCATCGCCACCAACATGGCGGGCCGCGGTACCGACATCATTCTCGGCGGCAATCCCGAGACGATGGCGTGGGCCATCCTGCAAGCCAAGTACAAAACGCGGCTCGACGTTCCCCCGGCCGAATGGGACGCCCTGGTGCGGGAGATCGAAGAACGCGAGCAGATGAAGGCCGAAGGAGTCGTCGTGCGGGGGCTCGGCGGCCTGCACGTGATCGGCACCGAGCGGCACGACGCCCGCCGTATCGATTTGCAGCTCCGCGGCCGCTGCGGACGCCAGGGAGACCCCGGCAGCAGCCGCTTCTACTTGTCGCTCGAAGACGACCTGATGCGGATTTTCGCTGGTCCGTGGGTCAAGACGATCCTGGAATCCCTCGGCATGAAAGAGGGGGAGCGGATCGAGAGCCGTATGGTCAGCCGGCGGATCGAAGCGGCCCAGAAAAAGGTCGAAGAGCGGCACTTTGAGGCTCGCAAAAATCTGCTCGAGTACGACGAAGTCATGGATGAGCAGCGGAAACGCGTCTACGGCTTTCGTCAGAATCTGCTCGAAGGGACCAATTGCCGGGATGTGGTGATCGATCTGTTCATGAAGCAGATCGATACGTACATCACCGAATTTCTGAAACGCGACTATGGCCTGGAGATGTTCGCCGCCTGGGCCGGGCAGCGGCTCAGTGCCAAGCTGGAGCCGAAAGATTTCCGGGGGATGGATTTCGAACAGGCCGAGCGGTTTGCCCGCGATCAGGCCGAGCGGGCGGCAGAAACGCACGTGCAAGATGAGATCGACCAGAATCTGGCCGGCGATGAGGAGGACGAAGAGGTCGAAAGCGAATGGAACTGGGGCGCCTTGGCCCGCATGGCCCATTCACGGTGGGGAATCGACATCAAGGAACGCGACCTCAAGCAGCTCGGTCGGCGGGATGTGGGCGAATTCCTGATCGAGCATGCCCGGCAGGCTATCGAGAAGCTCGACCTGTCCGAGGGAAAGGTATTCCTCGATGAGGACTTTGCCCAAAAGACCATTGTCGCGTGGGCTCAGACCCAGTTCGGTTTGGAACTGCCGCTCGCGGAAGTGAAGGGGCGTGATGCTTCCGCACTCAAGCAGTATGTGAAGCAGCAGGTGCTCGCCGCCTACGAATCTCGGGAAGCGGAATACCCGGTGATGGCGGGAATCTACCGCTACACCGTAGGTTCCGGACCACAGGCTCGTCTCGAACGGGAACCGCTGGTCGCGTGGGCCCGCGATCGGTTCGAAGCTGATCTCGATCTCGAGGATCTCAAGAGTAAACAGCGCGACGAAATTCGAGCTGTCCTCGTGGCCCACAGCCGGGCGTCGCTCAAGCGGGTGCAGGCCGCGCTGGCCGAAGTTCGAACCCGCGTCGAAAAGCTCTTCGGCAGCGGACCTCGGGACGGTAGCGCTCCGATTCCTGCCGGCGCCAACGGTCAGCTCGATTCGCTCGCCCAGTGGCTCGACACTCTGCGGTCGCCGGTCAAGATCGAGGAAATCAGCGCCCTGACGCGCGACCAGTTGGAGGCCCGCCTGATCGGGGCGATCGAAGATCGGTACCGGCCCGAGATGCGGCGGATGGAACGAATGCTGCTCCTGCAGATTGTCGACTCGACGTGGAAAGACCACCTCCTGGTCATGCAGAAGCTGCGCGACTCCGTAGGGCTGCAGGGATACGCTCAGATCGACCCCAAGGTCGAGTACAAACGGGAAGGCATGAAGCTCTTCGAAGAGATGTGGAAACACGTCGGCGACCGGAGCACGCAGTTCGTCTTTAAGATCGAACAACTCAACGAAGAGTTCGTCGGCTCGACCTGGGTGGAGACCAGTGCGACGCATGCAGAAGCACCCGACATGCGCGAGGAGTTCCAGCAAGGGGCCCAGGGAAGACAAGGCACCGCGGGAACGGCCAGCAGCGGCCAGGAAGATGCGCGTCCCGAGCCGATTCGCAATCGAGGACAACGTGTAGGACGTAATGATCCCTGTCCGTGCGGGAGCGGCAAGAAGTACAAGAACTGTCACATGCGGACGGGGAGCGTGTAGTCTCGTGGCGACTGGAAATACTTTCTAGTCCCCACAACCCCCGCCAGAGCCGAGGGAATGGCCCGATGGCGCAACTGCTTAACATCGCCTACCTGCTCGTCCTGCTGGCAGCCTCGCCGTGGCTGATCTGGCAGGCGATCTTCTCTGGCAAGTATCGGGAAGGATGGAGAGCCAAGTTTTGGGGCCACGTACCTGAGCGTTCGGGCAACAGCCGCTGTTTGTGGCTGCATGCTGTCAGCGTGGGTGAAGTGAACCTGCTCGTCCCACTGATCGAACGCTGGGAACGGAGGCACCCGGACTGGGAGGTGGTCATTTCCACGACGACGCGGACGGGCTACCAGTTGGCTCAGAAGCGGTTTGCTCCCCGCACGGTCTTCTACTGTCCACTCGATTTCACCTGGGCCGTCCGGCGGGCGATGCGGGCGATTCGTCCCGATTTGCTGGTGCTGACTGAGCTGGAGTTGTGGCCCAATCTGATCCGGGCCGCCAAGAGCAGCCGAGCCAAAGTGGCTGTCATCAACGGCCGGCTGAGTGAGAAGAGCCATCGCCGCTATCGCCTGCTCGGTGGAATTGCCCGCCGTATGCTGGCTCCTATCGATCTGGTGGCCGCTCAAAACCAAGAGTATGCGCAGCGGTTCTTGTCGCTGGGAATCTCACCGGCGGCGCTCCATGTGACCGGTTCGATCAAATTCGATGGGGCCCGGTTCGAGCGGAACAATGCGGACACGCGTCGCCTGGCAGGGCTGGCCCAAATTACGGAGACAGACATCGTCTTCCTGGCCGGCAGTACCCAGGATCCCGAAGAGCAACTCGCGCTGGCGGTCTATCGCGAGCTCAGTCCCCAGTTTCCGCAGCTCCGGCTGATCCTGGTACCTCGGCACCCCGAACGGTTCGACGCCGTGGCGGAAATGCTGGCACGGAGTGGAATCCCCTGGCAGCGACGGTCGGAGCTGCCGACCTGCACACCGCCGGCTAGCACACCGCCGGCCACCGCATCGCGTAGCGCGGATCTTCCGCTCCCCCGCGTCCTCCTGGTCGACGTGGTCGGCGAACTGGGGGCGTGGTGGGGGACGGCACAGATTGCCTTCGTCGGCGGTAGCCTTGGCCAGCGGGGCGGGCAGAACATGATTGAGCCGAGCGCCTACGGTGCCGCGGTATCTTTTGGGCCCAATACCTGGAACTTTCGCGATGTGGTGGCCCACCTGCTCTCGCGCGAGGGGGCGATCGTCGTCCACGATGGTCGGGACCTGACTCGATTTGTCCGCGAAATGCTGGAGGATCCGGAGCGGCGAAACGATCTTGGCCAGCGCGCTCAACAGCTTGTTCTGGAGCAGCAAGGGGCGGCCGATCGGACGATTGAGCTGCTCGACGGGCTCCCCGACCTCTCATTGCGATCAACGGACAGGCACGCCGCTTAATCCGACTTCGAGAATTATCGAACCTACTCGCCACTTGGCTCGTCACGGGGTTCCGCATTCGCCGCGTCGGGCAGCTTGATAAACCGGCAACCTGCCGAGTAGCAGCCGGCTCCCATGCGCCGGCACCACATGACCTCCAGCCGCCGTACGAGGCCGTCCTGCAGCACGACGTCGATCGTCTGCTGCGGGAAGAGTTGCTCCTTATGCAGCAGCGACATTCCCCCGCGCGACAAGTCGCGAGTCAGGACCTGGCAATGCCGCGGATCCTGCTCTGGTTTGCCAGGGGGTGGGTAAACCGTGGCGTGCAGGCAAGAGCGAAAGCTGAATCGCGGGAAGCGGCGGTCCTCGTGTCCCTCGTCGGCGGGCGTTTCGATGGGCAACGAAAACTCGTGCTCCACAGCAGCCGCAGACTGGCATGTGGACATTTCGGGATTCATCTGGCTCATCCAATATTCCTCACTTGTTGCGCCCAGCAGGCGACGACTTCGCGATCGAACCATGTTCCCGTGTGCTGCTGCAGATAATCGCAGACCTCGCCGCTAGGGACGGGCTGCCGATAGGGCCGCGAGCAGGTCAAGGCGTCAAACACGTCGACCACGGCGCAGACCTTCGCCCAGGGATGAATGTCGTCTCCCGTCGCGCCGCTGGGGTAACCGCTCCCGTCCAGCCGCTCATGATGCTGATAGACCATCATGAGCTGCCCCCACGACAAGTCGCTTCGCTTCGACAGTTCCTGGTACCCCGAGACCGGGTGCTTGCGAATGATGGCCCACTCTTCGGCGGTCGGTTTCGCGGGCTTGTTCAATATTTCCGCGGGGACGTGCCGTTTGCCGATGTCGTGGAGCAGTGCGCCCGTGGCGACCGAGGCCAGTTCATGCTCCTGGCTGTAGCCCAGGTCGCGGGCCAGCATCACACAGTACGTACTCACGTTGCAGACATGCGTGAACGTGTAGTAGTCGTGTTCCAAAATGTGAAATACTTCCTGGAGCGCGACCGCCTGATCGGCGATCAGGCTGGCAATTTCGCGGCCCAGGTCGCTGGCCAGATCGGCAGCCTGATAGGGGTCGTTGGCGTCCATCGCATCCTGGAACGCCACACGGGTCACTTCTCGCAGGGCCGTGATTCGGACTTCCGTCGGGACGGACTCTTCGTGCAGCACCTGTTGGCACAAATACTGCCGATAGATATCCGCATCGCCGGTACGGATATAGACGTGATCGATGCCATGCTGCTTGAGCCGCTCGAGGTCCGCGACTTCCAGCGGGTACTGGTGCGAGCGGTAGAGTTCGATCGCTTGCCCGACCCGCTGCAGGTACAGATCGCAGCGGATCTCCGTTGCCGGGAACAACGTCGCTGTGGCAACGGGCAAGTACCCTTGACTTTGCAGCGACGGTCCAGCCATAAGTCGGTTCTCGCCCCGAATTCTGTCAGCATTCCCCGGGCGAATTGCCCGCGGTCGGCTGCAGCACGCCGAAAGCCTAGCACGCTAGAGGGGGCGGGGTTGCAACGTGCCGGACGCCGCAAGGGGGGACTTGCGCGAAACTGCCGTTCCTCAGTCCCTGCAAGTCGTACTTTCGAACTGTCCTGACAATTCACCCGAGCCGCTACAATCGGCCGTCGTAGTCGCTGGTCCCGTTGTGGCGGGCGCGAGCCTGCGGTTGTGCTAGGGGGACCGACTGCAACGCCGCCACGGTTCTAATCCTACGGATCATCGTTCTGCCGATGCTTCACGATTCTGCACATGCGAGGCAAACGTTCCTCTCCGCCCGCTGGCATGCGCTGGCGATGCTCAACTACGAGGTCGAACCGGCACTGCTCGCGCCGCTCGTACCACGGGGCACATCGCTCGACCTGGAAGCGGGTCGGGCCTACGTCAGTCTCGTAGGATTCTTGTTCCTGCACACGCGCGTGCTGCGGCTCCCGATCCCGGGACATTGCCATTTCGAGGAAGTAAATCTGCGGTTCTATGTAAAGCGTGAAGTCGGCGGCGAAGCGCGCCGCGGCGTTGCGTTCATCAAGGAGATCGTGCCCCGGTGGGCGATCGCCGCCACGGCCCGCTGGGCCTACAACGAGCCGTACGTCGCCCTACCCATGCGGCATGAAATCTCCGGGCCTGCCGCTGAATTGATTCGCGAGTCGTGCGGCTTTCGGACCGCTGCCCCAGCGAGTGATGCCGGCGCCCGCCAGCCGGTCGTTTATCGCTGGCGATTGGCCGGACACTGGAACTCGCTCTCCGTCGGACATGCAGGAGCCGCGGCGACGCTGCTCCCCGATTCTCACGAAGCGTTCATCGCCGAACACTACTGGGGATACTGTCGTCAGCGGGACGGAGGGACCGTCGAGTATCGGGTGGTGCATCCTTCGTGGCGCATCTGGCACGGTATCGATCCGCAGGTCGATTGCGATGCCGAGGCGTTGTACGGGCGAGTTTGGGCGGATGTTCTAACAGCGAGACCGACCAGTGCCTTCGTCGCCGACGGCTCGGAGGTTGCCGTGCTGCGGCCAACGCGAATCTGCTGAGCAAACGCGGAGCAATCGCATCGCGCTGTCCGCCAACCGCTCATTCCTCGCCACACTCGTGCTCGCAAATCGGTCCCGTGGCGGCTAAAACAGAGGCGTCGAGGCAACATTCGCTCGACGGTTCCTGCCTTCTCCCTCACCCCTCGCCTGGCCTCCACCTATGACTCGCCCTGCTTCCCCCTCCCGTCGCCGATTTCTTGCTCAAGCTGCGGCCTTGGGCTTCACGGCTCCCTGCTTCATTCGCAACCTGCGGGCGGCGCCTCCCAGCGAGACCGTACGGCATGCAAGTTTCGGTGCCGGGGGAATGGCGCATGCCGATCTGAGCGCAATTGCCAGCCACAAGAATGTCCGGTTGACGGCTGTGGCCGATGTGGACCTCGCGCGGTGCGAGCAGGTCAAGAAGGAGCATCCCAGCGTCAAGATTTATCAGGATTGGCGCGAACTGCTCGACAAGGAAGGGCAGAACCTCGACAGCGTCAACGTCTCGACGCCCGATCACATGCATGCCCCGATCGGAATGAGCGCCTTGCAGCGCGGGCTGGCCGTCTATGGCCAGAAGCCGCTGACGCACGACGTTTTTGAATCGCGCCGCCTGACGGAAGTCGCTCGTGATAAGAAGCTTGTTACGCAGATGGGGATTCAGGTCCATTCGAGCGCCGAATACCGCACGGCTGTCAATCTCGTGCAAGAGGGAGCGATCGGCTTGGTGAACGCTGTGCACACCTGGAGCAACAAGAAGTGGGGGGATCCGGCCCCGCGTCCCGATCGCAATGATCCGGTTCCCGCGTCGCTCGACTGGGATTCCTGGCTGGGGGTCGTCAGCGAGCGGCCGTTTATCGGCGGCGGTTATTACCATCCCGGCAATTGGCGCAAGCGATTGGACTTTGGGACGGGAACGTTCGGCGACATGGGATGCCACATCTATGACCCAGTCTTCAAGGCGCTGGCTTTGACTGCACCCCTGTCGGTGAAGAGCGAAGGCCCGCCGCCGAACGAAACCAACTGGGCCAACGATGCGGTCGTGCACTACACCTTCCCCGGGACTAAATTCTCCGCGGGCAAGACGGTCACCGTCACATGGTACGATGGCGACCGCCGCCCGCCCCAAGAGGTGCTTTCGCGGCTGGGGAAGATCGAGATTCCCGGACAAGGGTCGATCTTTCTGGGCACCAAGGGGATCATGGTCCTCCCCCACGTGTCGATGCCGATCCTGCTGGGAGAAGCTAAGGAATCCCCAGCCGGCCGTCTGGCCGGGGAAAACCACTGGCATCAGTTCGTCGATGCGGTTCGCGGCGAAGGATCGACGTCGGCCGGCTTCGATTACTCCGGACCGCTGACGGAAGCGATACTGCTCGGAGGAATTGCTTCGCGATTTCCCCAGGAAACCTTGGAGTGGGAAGCCGAGCAGCTGCGA
>JALORD010000682.1 GCA_025459145.1 Pirellulaceae bacterium
CTCAGTGACGGTTTCGGCCAGCGGCGGCACGTCCTTGGGCGGCTTGGGGAGCTTCTCGCCCAGCATCACTTCGCTGAGCCAGGTCCCGCGGAGGATGGGGCTGGTGCGCGAGGCTCCCGATTGTTTTGAGAGTGTCGACGCCAAGGAGAGAATGCTCCCGCGCCCGTATTGGCGGACTCCCTCGACACGCCGCCACTCGGGGCCCGCGACGTTCGGAATGTTGTAGTGCCGGGCCAGCTCTTCGTTCAAAAATGTTGAGTCGCCGTCGACGAGCGCCAGGAGCGAGCGATCGTTCTGCAACAAGTCGGTCAACACGAGCAGCGACTCTTCGTACATCGCTCCGCGGAGGGCGGCGAAGGTCGGAAAGTGCCGCTCGCTCTTTTCGTTGTGATGATCGAAGTCGTGAATGTGCAGCCAGTGTGCTCCGAATTCCGTCGCCAGCCGGCGGACTTTGGGATCCTGGAGCATGCGGCGGGCCTGCGCGGCCAGGATATCGGGATTCTGCAATTCGCCCGCGGCTGCGAGCGCGAGCAGTTCTTCATCGGGGCCCGTCGACCATAGGAAGTAACTGAGCCGACTGGCCAGTTCGTAGTCGCTCACCGGCGTAGCCTTGTCGCTGGGGCCCGGCGTTTCGAGGTGATAGAGAAACGCCGGCGAAATGAGCATTCGCGCCAGCACCAGCCGGAGCGACTCCTCGTGGCTCAGCTCTTCGGCTCGCAAGCGGCGATAAAGCGATCGCAGGTTTTCACTCTCGTCCGGCTCGAGCGGCCGCCGATACGCTCGGGCGGCAAAGTCGATCACGGCGGCGAGTTGCCGTGGCTCATTGTCAACGAGCCGCTGCCTGAACGCTTCGGCCCGCTGCTTCACCGGCTCGCGCAGCGGCTCAAACGCGGGGAGCAGGTCGGACCGGTCCTGGGTGGCGAACTGGTAAAGCTGCGTAAAGGCAGTGATCATCTCCAGCGGTTCCTGGGCCACATAGAAATGCTCGTCCCACATACGGTCGAGTTCGGCCGCTTGCGCTTCCGTCAGCATGAGCCGCCGCAGTTCGTGATCTTCGCGATAATAGAGGAGCAGCGTCACGACCTCGTCGACCGGGACGATCTGTGTGTAGCACAGGGCGGGGGGAAAGAGGCTGCGGAAGTCGGCCAGGGCTCGTTCGATTCGCTCTCGGGCGGCGCTCCCCTCCAGGGCGACCAGCGGAGCACCGGCAGCCAGCGGCACGGCTGATCCCGCCTGAATCGCCAACCGGACCGATCCTTCGCGTCCCGCCTCGGGATGAAGCGTTCCTGAAACGACGAATTCCGCTCCCGCGACGAGATCCGCCGGCAGCCGTAGCGTCAGGAACCTGGCCTGCAATAGGCCCCACTTTGAATCCGCCGGGCGCTCCGCGTCGTCGGTCCGGCTGGTAATCGACCGGAGCACCGCCGCCAAGAAAGGCCCGCGGATCGAACGCAACTGCTGAACGAGTTGGGCTTCCGGAGAATCCTTGGCGAGCGTACCGGGATCGGCCGTAAGGATCTGTTGGACCTGCTGGGCTAGCGCAGGTTTGTTCGCCACGTTGGCCGCTTGCCACTGGGCGAGCAACGATCCGGCGGGAATGTCGTGCGCCTCGCCGCCGCCGACAGGTTCTGCAAAGAAGTGCCACACGTCCTTGTTGCCGTGCGAATCCGCGTGCGGATTTCCGGCGAGAATGTCTGGCGACACCTCTTTCCACAGGTTCCACTCTTTATCGCCAGTGCGAATCGTCACGTCGACCGCCGTCAGGTCGCACGAGTGATTGTTGTCCTTGGGACTCACCACCAGGGCCACGACATCTCCCGCGCGCACCGGGACTTCTTTGAAGGGCCCCCAGGGAACCACCGTGGATCCCCGGCTTTGACCCGCTCCGAGTCGCTGGCGGACATTCCCGCGGCGCAGCTCCACGGCCCAGGCGACCCCGTTGCCGCATTCGGGATGCGCATGCTGCAGCGTCCCCTGAATGTCGATCTTCCCCGCCACGGGACTTCGCCAGCCGATCGCGACCGCAATCGTCGGCGCCGGGTGGACGGCGACGCTATGCGGCAGCATGTTTCCCGGCACACGGACATGGCGATCCGAAGAATTGGCAATCACGCTGAGCGCGTCCTTGCCTACCCACCCGCGGATGAAGTCGTAAGACTCCGCCTGTTCCAGCTTGCCGGTTATGGGGTCCCCGACCTTTGCGGAGCCACTCGTGCCGATCCCCAAATATTCGAGCCAGGCCGCCAGCGAATCGGCGTCGACGCCGTGCTTTTGGGCCAAGGGCTCGAGCTCGACCGGGGCAGCCTCCTGGCTCGCTTCGGCAGCCGCCGCCAGGCAAGCCGCCGCTTGGGCGAAGTGCCGATCTCGTTGCTTGGCCAGTTCCTCGGCGACCCAGCCGACATCTTTGAGGAGCAGGTCGGGCCGCCCCGGAGCCACCAACCGCGGCCGCTCCCACAGGACGACATCCTCTTCCGCTCCGTCCCCCGCGTCGTCGGCCACGAGCGACAGCACGACTTCGCCGCTCGGGTCGTCGGGCACTTTCAGGCGAAAATCCTGCCGAGCGACAACCGGACTGACCGGCACTTGCCAGGCTTTGATCTCGGGGTGCAGGCCAATCTGACCCACAGAATTAAACTTGAAGAGCGCGCTTTGCCATGCTGAAATCAAGTTCATGAGCTCCGGGAGTTCGGCCGGCGCGGCCGACTTCCACCTGGTACGCAGCAGATCCAAGACCAGCGACGGCTCGCCCGATCGAGGCCCGGCGTGAAGTGCAGCCCAGAGGCTCCCCAGGTACTTTGGGCTGAGCCCCCGCGAGGCCGCAACCGCTTCGATCGATTTCGACCCCGCCGCCAGAGCTTCGCGCTCTTCGATCGTCGCCAGCAGATAGCGCTCGACCGGTAGCCGGCCGCCGGCGTTCGTGCTGAACTGCACTCCCTGCAAGTTGACGGCTGCCCCGCCCCCATCGCCGCTATACTGCGCGTAGAAGGCGCGAATGCGAGCGAGCGACTCGTTGGTCCAATCCCGCCGCGTGTTGCTCGGAGAGAATCGGATTCCGTCGGGCAACAGCACCGCGTGCGACGCGACCTCTTTGGCCGCATCATAATATTTTGTGAGCAACGCCGGCGACATCACGAGCGAGTTGCCGACATTCGTGAACCCTTCGCCGGATGCGCTATCGACGGGAAACTCGCGGGCCGGATCGAGTTCCGCCACACCCGTCAGATCGCGCAGCGTGTACGTATACTCCGCGTTGCTGAGCCGCCGCAGCACAACGGGCCCCGGATCGCCCGCCCGGGCAGCCGCCTCGAGCTGCCAGCATCTCGGCGATCCGCTGCCACACCTTCGTTTGCTGGCGGATTGCCGCCAGGTCGGTAAACGCCGCTAGGTCGATCTCCGCTTCCTGCGTGTCGTCGGAATGGCATTCGTAGCAATACGACTTGAGCAGCGGCTGAATCTCGGCCCGATATGCCGTCTCCAAGCCGGCAGGTTCGTTGGCCTGCGCCGCGGCGAGAAACGCGATCAGCGGCCAAGCAATCGCAAGCATCAGCGCTGGCCGAATTTGGTAAAGGCTCTTCATCAATGTTCCCGTTGCTCGTTCTCGATCCAAGTCTGGGTTGTTCTGTCCGAAATTCTACTTTGCCGGTTCGAGGCGCAATTTGTCCGGGCCGATCGCTTTCTGCAAGTCGGACAGGTCGTAAACGCGCAGCGCGCCGTGCACCGCATTGCAAAGTTCGCCCGCAGGAACGGGCTGTCCTGCAACCTGGGACCAATCAGAGGGTGCA
>JALORD010000237.1 GCA_025459145.1 Pirellulaceae bacterium
GTCTTGCTCGTAAGCTCGCAGGAACTCGTCAACCTCGGCTGGTGTCGGCGGCAGACCGACGAGGTCGAAGCTCAGCCGGCGGATCAGCACGCGCGGCTCGGCCGGCGGGGCAGGGGAGAGGCCGGCGGCGACGAGCTTCGCACGGATGAACGCGTCGATCGGATTTTGGATTTTGGATTTTTGATCTTGGATTTGTGGTACGGCCGGATCAGCGAGCGGCTGCCAGCACCAGTGCTCAGCCTTTCGCTTGGCGAGGTCGAATGCCTCCGGACCGCCGGCCGTTTCTCCCGCGGGGCTTGCCGGCCAAGGGGCGCCCATCTCGACCCATCTGGTGAGCACCGCGACTTCGGCCGCCGGCATCCGCGACTTCGGCGGCATTTGGTACAGCTCGCCGTAGTTGATCGCATCGACGAGCAGGCTCTCCTTGATGTTGCCAGGAACAACCGCCGGCCCCGTGTCGCCCCCCTTGGTGGCCGCCGCGAGCGAATCGAGCCGCAGCCCTCCTTCGAGCCGCTTCGACGTCCCGCTGTGGCATTCGTAACAGCGAGCCACGAGGATCGGCCGCACTTCTTTCTCGAAGAATTCGAGCGCCGCGGGATCAGCCGTCGCAGTGCCTGATGGAGACGGAGCTGCTGGGGACGGCGCTGCTGCGGACTGCGTCGCCGTTTCCTGGCCGCGGGCCTGAGAAAGACTGCAGACCGCGGCCAAGGCCACGGAAATTGCAAACAGACGAACCATCATGCCCGGCAGGCTCCACGAGAGGGCAGGGGAGGGGGGAGGCGTTTGCCCGGCGCAAGGTGGGATGGGGCAATCACTTCCGTTCAGTCTAGCCAATTGCCGAGCGCGGGTCAAAACGCGAGGGACGCGCCGCAGCCGACAGCCGGTACGAGGGAGCGAGGACGCCGGGCAAGCCGGCGAAAAGTCCCATGCAAGTCGGTCCCCTGGCGATCTTTGTCGATGGGACTCTGTGGCTGCGTCTCACGCTTGCGAACCACACGATCATTGCGGACTCACTTTCCCCAAGGTCGTTCGACCAAGTTGCCGCTTTCACGACATAGAGCTTTGTCGCGTGATCTTACCGCCGCGTAGTTCGCCCCGATTATCCCCGTGGCAAGAAGCCGCCACAATTGCGCCCCGACAGCAATATGTCCAGGCCGTTCGATGCGAGTCGAACCGACTCAGCCCACACTTGGGGCGGGTCCCACTCAGGAATGTCGGCGAGCGGGACTAACGCGGCGCGCATTCAAGCTCCCGCAGAGAGTTGAGCGGGAGCGGGATTCGGAGTGCGAGCTCGCAAATGAGCTCGTTTTCAAAATTCTGGAGCGGCGTCGACTAATACCCGCTATCCATCCCCAGACGCATCTTCAGTTCGTCGAACTGTTCGAAGAACCGGTCGCTGGAGGAGTGGACGTGCTCGGCTTCGGTGATGAATTTCATCTTGTCGTCGCGGCGGACGCCGAAGCGGGCGAAGGTTTCTTCGTAGGCGAAGAGCGGGTTGCCGTAGACGATCAGCAGCTTGTGCTCGTCAAACTGCACTTCCTGCGGGATGGCCGGGTTGAGAACCGCCATGCCGGTGCAGCCGTCGTTCATCAGGAGGTCTTCGTAGTCCCAGAGCATGCTCTTGAAGACCGGCACGTCGATATGCTCGCGGTACAGGTCGGTGTGGCCCGAACCGGTCCGGTTGTGGCTCGTTTCGAGGACCACGTCGACTTCGCAGCCGAGCGGCTCAATCAGTTCCATGAAGATGTCGAACAAGATCTCGCGGCTGGCCGAAGCCATGAGCACGGGGACCTTGGTCTTCGTCTCTTCGTCGACGTAAAAGTCGTGCCGATAGCCTTGGCGCGGCGTGACCTTGAGGTCGTACGAGGGGCGAATGGCATCGGTCAGGGTGAACCGGCCGTACCGCTGCACGCTCAGGTGCGACTCGAGCTCCTCTTCGGAGAGGTGTTCGAAGCTGCTCTGGGTCGGAGCAGCCTGACCCCCTTCGTGGAGCGAACCGCGGAAGAATTTCTTCAGGAAACCCATCGTTGTCCTCGGGTCAATTTGCCGCTCGCGGCGAGGAAAAAGGTGTGGTGGGAAAGGGTGGCGAGATGCCGGGCAAGCTGAGCAAACGTAGGTCACGAAACTGTTAGCGACGGACACGGGATTCCGCACTGGGCGAAACGGTGCGCGGCGAATCGGCAAAGGCGGAATAATAGGAATAGGTGGGAATGTCACTGGTCATTGGTCACTTGTCATTGGGCAGGGCGAGCGTCCTCGAAAGACAAATGACGAATGACAAGTGACCCGCGCCAGCGCGCACCTTCGCGGGCAACTCTACCCGCTGTGCTAGCAGCGGCTGCCGATAGCCGGGCGAAACGGGGGAAAACCCGGCTCGCGGCTGTCGCGCATGGCGAACGGCGAAAGTTTGCGGGCCGGGGGGCGGATATACTGTCGGCTGTTGAAGCGCGGGCGCGCGGGGGAAGCGCGCTGGCGACAGCCGTTCCTACGTCCCTGAGGATGAGCGAGTGCCCAGGATCTTCTGCCTGACCTGCCTGGTCTTGATCCCGATGTTGGCTGCCGGCTGCCGCGATGCGACGCCGGTGGCTGGTAATGCTACGCAACGAACGGGGCCGCGGATCGCCGAAGTTGCCGAGGACCGGACCGGCGTGGTTGCTAGCGACGGTGCAACCAGCGATTTCGATGAGTCGGGAACGATTACGAAAGAGCACTGGGAGGCGTATTACCTGCAGGGGCATCGGGTCGGTTACGCGCGAACGACCGTTGCGGCCGCCCAGGAAGAAGGCGTCCCGCTCGTCCGGACTCGGAACGCGTCGCGGACGGTACTCGAGCGGGCCGGCCAAGAGGTCGTGCAGGAACTGACGCTGACCGAGTGGCGGCGGGCGGATGAGAAAGGTGGACCGGCCCTGGTCCGGTTCGAGTCCTCAATGACAACCGGCCCGCAGCGCATCGTTTCGCGGGGCGTCGTGCGAGATGGTTCGCTTGTGATCGAGACAACGACGCCAGGAAAGACTGAGTCGCAGTCGATTCCTTGGAAGGCCGAGTATGGCGGCCTGTTTGTCGTCGAAGAGTCGCTGGCCGCGCGGCCGATGCAGCCCGCCGAGCGGCGGAGCGTGACGGGGCTCGTGCCGATCTTCAACATTGTCGGGACAACCCAGCTCGTCGCGGCCGACTATGAGACCGTCAAGCTCCCCGCGGGCGAAGAGCGGCTCTTGCGGATCGAAAGCACGCTGGACCTCGGCGGGCAGAAGCTGGCGTCGACGGTGTGGACGAACGAGAAGGGCGAAGTTTTGCGGTCGCTCGTGCCAGCCATCGGGCAGGAAAATGTCCGCACGACCAAGGAGGACGCCCTGCAAAAGCCTGTCGGGGGCGGCTTCGATCTGCTCGCCGCGTCGGTGGTAAAGCTTCCGGGAGGGCTGGCCGATCCGCAGTCGCTCGGGCGGGCCGTGTTTCGGGCGAAGGTCACATCGGGCACGATCGACGGGATTTTTGCCGAAGGCGTCTCGCAGCAGGTCCGGCGGCTCGACGACACGTCGGCCCTGGTCACGGTGCTCAAAGTGCTGCCCAGCGAACCGGCCGAGGTTGCGCCCCCCACATCGCCGCCGACGGACGAAGACCTGGCGGCGAACAATTTGATCCAGAGCGAGGATCCACGAATTGTGGCGATGGCGGAGGAGGCGGCCGACACGACGACCGACCCGTGGTTAACTGCGGTAGCCCTTGAAAAATTCGTCGCCCGATCGATCCAAAAAAAGAACTTCTCGCAGGCATTCGCGACGGCGAGCGAAGTGGCCCAGTCGCTCGAAGGGGACTGTACCGAGCACGCGGTGTTGCTCGCGGCGCTAGCGCGGGCAAAGAAGATTCCGGCCCGGGTGGCGTTTGGCCTCGTCTACTATCCACCCGAGGAGGGTTTTGCGTATCACATGTGGAACGAAGTCTGGATCGGCGATCGATGGGTACCGCTCGACGGGACGATCGGCCGGGGCGTAGTCGCTGCCGACCGCCTGAAGCTGGCCGACTCCAGCCTCAGCGGCGGCTCCGGCCTGGCGGCGATCCTGCCGGTGATCCAGGTGTTTGGCCGCCTGGAACTGCAGTTGGAAGAAGCGAAGTAGATTTAAAGTGGAGAGCGGAAAGCCGTACCCAAACTCCGCCTTCCGATTTCCGACCTCTGTCCCCCGCCCCCTCTCCGTGCCTTGAACCTCGAACTCCCCCCGCTCGCTCGCAAACTCTCGCCGGAACAGCCGACGCTGAAGACCGGACGGCTGGTGCTGCGCCCGCTGGGATCGGCCGACGCAGCGACGGTCGAGCGGCTGGCAGGCGAGAAGGACGTGGCCAGCACCACGCGGCTCTTGCCGCATCCGTATCCGCCCGGGATGGCCGAGCAGTGGATCGCCGCGCTGCCGAGCCTGTATCAGCGGGCCGAGATGATCAATTGGGGGATCGCCCTGGTCGATGGACTCCTGCTGGGGTCGATCCGGCTGACGCTCAACCCCGTCGATAACCACGCCGAGATGGGCTACTGGGTCGGAAAGCCGTATTGGAATAATGGCTACTGCACCGAGGCGGCCCGGGCCGTCGTCGCGTATGGCTTCGACAAGCTCGATCTGGAGCGGATTTATGCCAACTACATGGCCCGCAATCCGGCCAGCGGCCGGGTGCTGATGAAGCTCGGAATGCAGCAGGAGGGGCTATTGCGCCGGCATCGGCGAAAATTTGGCCGGTACGAGGATCTCGTGGTGTGCGGCATTTTGCGGAGCGAATGGCAGCGGCTAAAGCGCGAGGCTCGGTCGGAATCGACCACCTTCCCGCAATCTTAACACTCCGGCGGTTCCCCAATCGGCACCCTCCGGTCTACGATAGTCGAGGACGCTCGGCCCCACCGAAACTCCGACCTCCGAACCCTGTCCTCCGTCCTCTGTCCCCCGCCCCCGCCCGCATGTCCGTCGATCAAGCCTCGCAGCCCGAGCGTCCCACGAGCCCCAAAGTGGCTCCGCCGCTCGCTGCGCTCGACCGGGGAATCAATCGGCTGGAGGCGATCGCCCGCGGCGAGCCGATCGAGGCGGTCATCCACAAGCAGATCTTCGCCGACGAGCCGGTGCTGGAGATCGAAAAGTTTTCGCTGTGGTACGGCCTGAAGCAGGCGCTCTACAACATCTCGATGCCGGTCCCCAAAGGGAAAGTAACGGCGATCATCGGCCCCTCGGGATGCGGCAAGTCGACGCTCTTGCGGTGCGTCAATCGGATGAACGACCTGATCGACTCGGTCAAGATCGATGGCGAAATGCGGGTCAATGGCGACTCGATCTACGGCCCGGGCGTTGACGTGATCGAACTGCGAAAACGGATGGGCATGGTGTTCCAGAAGCCGAACCCGTTTCCGATGAGCATTTTCGACAACGTCGTTTATCCGCTGATGATCGACGGCGAGCGAAACAAGCAGGTGATTCAGGCGGTCTGTGAACAGAGCCTCCGCGGGGCGGCCCTGTGGGACGAAGTGCAGGGCCGTTTGCGGGAAAGCGCCCTGGGCCTCTCCGGCGGACAGCAGCAGCGGCTGTGCATTGCGCGGGCGATCGCCGGCGAGCCGGAAGTGCTGCTGCTCGACGAACCGTGCTCGGCCCTCGACCCGATCGCCACCGGCAAGGTCGAAGACCTGATCACCGAACTGCGGGGCGAATTCTCGATCCTGATCGTCACGCACAACATGCAGCAGGCCTCGCGGGTGAGCGACTACACCGCCTTCATGTACCTTGGCCGGCTGATCGAATACGGCCCCACGAGCGAAATCTTCACGCGGCCCAAGCTGAAAGAAACCGAATCGTACGTGACGGGGCGGTTTGGGTAAGCGAGTGCCGGTCGTGTTCTCTTCGGCAGCGAATCAGCCCACTAATTCTCGGATGGGCTCGCCGTTTTCGATCAGCGGAAGCGGGCGGTCGAGGGCGTCTTGAAACACGGCTGATTTGCCGTCGATTCCCAGGTGGTGATAGATCGTCGCTGCGACATCCTGAGGCGAGAGGGGACGTTCGACGACTTCTTCGCCTCGTGGACTTGAGCGGCCGATCACCTGGCCCATCGGCATACCTCCGCACCCCATCAGCACGCTGAACGTGTTGCCCCAGTGGTCGCGGCCGGCATTACGATTCATCCGCGGCGTGCGGCCGAACTCGCCCATCGCCACGACGAGCGTTTTCTCGTAGAGCCCGCGGTCGATGAGATCCCGGATCAGGGCGGCGATCGCCCGGTCGAGCGGCGGGATGAGGAGTCGCGCTCCTTCTTCCGTTTTGTACTGTCCGGGCGAGCCGTGATGGTCCCAGGGGACGCAGTTCGCCGTGACAAACGAAACGCCGTGCTCCACCAACCGGCGGGCGAGCAGGCAGCTCTGTCCGAACGTGTGCCGACCGTACTGGTCGCGGAGCGATTCGGATTCGCGCGAAATATCAAACGCCTCGCGGACCTGGGAACTCGTGAGCAAATCGAACGCGGCTTGATGATGGGCGTCGAGTTCGCGCACGTCTCGTTCGGCCGTGCTCCGCAGGCGATCGAGATCGGCCGCCAGCGTCCGGCGATCGGCGACTCGCTCGAGCGTCAGATCGCCCGCCAGAGACAGGTTCCGCACCGCAAAGTCACGCTCGTTCGGATCGGAATTCACGACGAACGGATTCCAGCCGCCACCGAGGTAAGCGGCATAGTGAAACAGGTTGTCAGTTCCGCCGCGGAGGTGCGGCACGCCCACATACGGCGGCATGCCGGGCTGGTTCGCCCCGCGCAGGCGAGCCACGGCCGAGCCCATCGCCGGTCGACGCTGCTGGCGGTTGTCGGGAGCATTGAACGCGGGCCCCTCAAAGCCCGTCAGCATCCAGTGGTTCCCCTTGGTATGGTCGCCCGTTCCGTGATTGACCGTCCGCAGCACGGCAAGCTGGTCCATGAGCTGCGCCTGCTCAGGCATCAGGTCGCTGAACTGCACGCCTGCGACATTCGTGCCGATCGCGCCGAGCGGGCCGCGATACTCGGCCGGGGCGAGCGGCTTGGGATCCCACGTTTCCATGTGCCCCGGACCGCCGCTGAGCCAGATCAGGATGACGCTCTTGCCGGCGGCCCTGGGACTCACGGCCCCCGCGGCCTGCAGGCGCGTCAGTTCGGCCAGCGTCAGGCCGCCAAGCCCGAGGGCACCCGCTTGCAGGAACGAACGGCGCGGAAGCCCGCACTGGCCGATCGTTTCACACTCCGGGACACGCAGCATCGCAGTCTCTCGCAGGCAGGTAGGAAGCGGTCAGGGGAGAATTAGCCACGGAAGTTGGCCGAACAAACAGGCGGGCGGGAGAGTCGCGCAGCCGGCAGGCAGGTTTGCGAAGCCTCTTGTGCCGTGAAGAGGGCGACCGTTGGCTTCGCGTTATCCAGTTGAACCGATCATATCGGGGGCTGTCAATCTTTTGTCGGCACAAGCCTGCTGTCGGCACAGGCGCTGCATGGGCTGCGGGGCAGCTGTCGGCTGCGAATTCGATCCCGGCACGATGAGGGGACGATCTGGTCCACAAGGTTTGCCTCTGCGTGCGTCCTCCTCACTTCGGGGCTGTCAAAGTACGTCGGTTAGTCTGACTTGATTTGACGCGCGCCTGCCCTCGGTCCGATGGTTTTCTGAGGGGGACCCTGCGCGGCCAGTGGAACGGCGCGTGATCGGTAGGGATGCCGACCGGCAGGGCCGCCGCGGAGTGAAGTATGAGCCAATTGAAGGGCGTGTTCTCGCACCGGCTGTGCCTCTTCGTGCTCGCCGTGCTAGCACTAAGCGTGCTGGCAGTTCGCCAATGGGACGGCGGACAGCCGCGAGCGGCCAAACCGTTGGGGGGTGGCCAGGGAGTCGTGCTCGGGGGGGATTTCGGGGCGTCAGTCGTCGCGCACCGGGCGCCAACGATTCCCGCGCCGATCGCGACCGATGGGGCAGTCGCCCTCGAGCACAATGTGGTGCTCACCTCGGCGTATGTGACGCGAACGAGCATGCCGCACGAACCAGCGGCATATCAGCTCCTTTCGTCGCTCGACGAGCCGGATGCCGCGCGGCAGTCCGCGCCCGCGACCACGCTCGTCGCCGACGATATCGAGCTCGATCCTTCGATCACCGAGACGCCGGCCCTGCCGCAAGCGACAACCACTGAGCCGCAGGGCCTTGAGGGGAGCGCGCTGCACGGGCCGCTCAGTCCCAGCGACGAAGCTTCGCCGAGCGTCGAGAGCGGCGTTCCCGCGAAGAACATCTCGCTGCAAGAAACGGAGCCGGGGCCGATTACCGAACCGGCCCCCGTGTTGCCCGAACCCGAGCCGACGCCGGAGATTCCCGCGACGAAGGCCTGGCCGTTTGCGGCGGGGCTGATCGAGCAGATGAACGTCGTCGCGGCGACGGTTCCGGAAGGCGCGGCATGGGCCGCGCGGGTGAATGTCGAACTGGAAGGGCTCGCCCGGCAGGCGGAGTTTGCCACGCCTGCGGCAGCTGAACACTTGTCGCGGCTCGACGCCCTGGCCGACGAAGCGAAGTCGATCGCGGCCCAGGTCCCCGGGCTCGATGCCCGCTCGCGGCTGCTCCGAGCCGGCTACGCGATCGTGCGGCGGATCGTCATCTGGCAGCAAGTCTACGCGATTGCTGCCGCTCAAGGAGACGTCGCCCCGGTGATCGATTCGCAGGCTTGGGATCACGCGCTGGCGGCCATCGACCGGCATCTGAGCACCACCGGGGCGGCGCTCGCCTGGCGCAAGTACCTGCTCATCGACGACGCGCGCCGCCGGTTCGACCCCTCGGTCTGCAGCCCCGGCGAGCAGCGACAACTGGCCCGCGACATCTTACATCGTCTGCACTCGACGCAGCTCTCGCACGAGCAGGAAGAGTTCCTCCGCTCGGGGCCGATCGATACGTTCGAGAAGCAGCTGCGCCAGCGGGCGGCCGAAACGCCCGATCTCGTCGCGCTCCTGGCGGCGATCGAACAGTTCGAGGATGAAGGGTACGCTGCCGAGGCGCATTGTCTGGCCGGCGAGTACGACCGGATTCGCTGGTCGGAAGATCCGGCGGTGCTCGATCTGGCCGAGACGGTCAACGCTTACTATCGCAATGCCAACGTGCGGGTCGCCATCTCGTCGGCCCTCGTGAACCGAATGCTCCCCCGCAGCCAGCAACAGTACGAGCCCGTGAAGGACACCATCCTGGGCGCACGGGTGCGGGGCGACAGCCATACCAGCACGCAGTTGCGGCTGGTCCTGGTTCCCGATGCCCAGCGCTGGAATATCGGCCTGGAGGCGGTCGGCGAGATCGCCTCGAATACCGCTTCGAGCAAGGGGCCGGCGACATTTTATCAGGATGGCGTCTCGTTCTTTCGCGCCCGCAAGCGGGTGACCGTCGACCGCCGGGGGATTCGCTTGCAGAATGCTGAAGCGGCGGCTAACGCCAACAACAACCTCGACACGTTCGAGACCGATTTCGATGGGATTCCGCTGTTCGGCAGCCTCGTCCGGGCGATTGCCCGCAACCAGTACGAAACGTCGCAGCCCGCGGCCAAGGAAGAGGTCGAAGGAAAAATCGTCTGGCGGGCCACGAGCCAGCTCGATCGCGAAGTTACCGAGAAAATCGAGAAGTCGAAACAGGATTTTCAGACGAAGATCGTCAATCCCTTGCGCGATCTGGAGCTCGAACCGACGGCTGTCGACATGGAAACCACCGCCGAACGGCTGATCGGCCGCTACCGGATTGCCGGGCGCAAGCAGGTCTCGGCCCATACGCCGCGGCCCCAAGCACCGGGGGACAGCCTCCTCAGCGTGCAGATTCACCAGACCGCGCTCAACAACGTCCTCGAGCAGCTGGGCCTCGCCGGGCGGCGGGTCGAGCTGCGCGAGCTGTACAAGGAAATGACCGACCGCTTCAGCCAGGAGAAGGTCGAGATTCCGGACGACCTGCCCACCGACGTGTTCGTCACGTTTGCCGACGAGGATCCGGTCCGCATCGATTGCCAGGACGGCCGCGTCCGCCTGCAGATCCGCCTGAAGGAGCTGTCGCAGGAAGGGACGCGAAATCGTTGGACCAACTTTACCGTCCGCGGCTACTACGCTCCCGTGGCGGATCAGCTCGACGCCAATCTCGAGCGCGAGGGGGTGATCGAACTGATCGGCGATCGGCTGCGGATCGGCGACCGGATCGCCCTCTCGGGCATTTTTGGCAAGGTCTTGTCGCGTAACCGGAAGCTGAACCTGGTGAATAAGCAGATCGCCCTCGCGCCGGAACTTAAGGACCAGCAAGTCACCCAGTTCGTCATTCACGACGGCTGGATCGGCGTCGCCCTCGGACCGCAAGCACCCGGCCGAACCGCCACCATGTCCCCGCGGCCGGAACTTGGCACGCGTCGCGAATAGTAGCCCA
>JALORD010000238.1 GCA_025459145.1 Pirellulaceae bacterium
AACGATGATCAAATCGGCGATCTTGGAAACGCGATCCATGTCGATCTGCCTCATTCAATTGCACGTCAGACTCGCTCGCCAGCCAAGCCGCGTCCGACGCACTGAACGATTGAACGCTCCCACCGGAACTTGCCGCGGCACACGACTCACTGAACGCTCGCAAGTCTTTTTGGCCCAATCACTTACGAGCTGAACGCACCTCCCTGGGCGATAAGCCATTAAACACAATGTTCACCTCAACGGTCCACGCCAAGTCCCCACAGTTGGACGCTCAGGCCTCTGAGCGTCCTGCCCCGCGCGAGGATCCACGCGCGACCAAAGCGGAGAACCGAAAGCCGAAAGCTCAGGGGAGTTGAACTCCGGTCCGCGCAATCCCCCAGCCCCCTCGCGCCGCCCCGGCTGCCGACTTCTCCAGCAGCCCACTTTGCTCGCCAGAGCCACTTCTTGCCCAATCCAAAAAACGACTAATACAAAGCCACCGATCGCTCGCTCGTAGTAGGCCAAAACAGACCGCCCTTGTCAACATTTTGCGCGCTAGAATTCCGCCTCACCGCGACTTGCGTCATTAGGATCAGGCGCAAGGCATTATTCCACACACCCTTGCGCGACAGACTGTCGCCCTAAGTCGCGCGAGAATTTTTCGCCGCCGTGACTAGTCTGGTCACGATTCATACAACATGTTCACTACTGAACAAACCGGGTTTCGAGCGCGGCACCCCTGGGGAATGCGGGGAATTGTCGCGAGACTTGTCTCGCTTTGAGCAATGCAGGCCGCGTCCACTCGACGGCGCGGCGCTCTCCAGTCGCTCTACCAGTTTTCCCAAAGGGGCGAGCGTTTGCTGCACATGAGCAATGCCCTTTCACGAGCGGGTCTGGAGACCCGTTCTCCGGGCCATGCAGACCATTGCCTTCCTGTGGTGGCATGGTAGAATCTCGCTAGTGAGACTCAGTTTCAATAAGATGCCTCCCGGGTCTCGGCACATTCAGCAACTCTGTCATGTTCGACTCCATCCCTCTCGCCATGCTTCGCCCCGGCCAGTTGGCTCGGATTGACCAGCTCATGGGGGGCGAGGACGAGGTGCATCGCTTGCAGGAGCTGGGAATGCGGGTGGGGACGACCGTCGAGATGGTTCAGGCCGGCTCGCCCTGCATTGTGAAGCTCGACGGCAACAAGCTCTGCTTTCGGTCGACTGAGGCGACGAGCGTGCTGGTCCGTCTGGGAGATGCCGCGTGAGCACGAGCGCTATGACGAGCAACACAGCCGCGACTCCGCTTTCGAAGCTGCCGATCGGCTCGCGCGGCCGTGTGGCCGAGATCGAAGGCGACGACGAGGTGAGTATCCGCCTGATGGAGATGGGGCTCGTGCCGGGTGTCGAGCTCGTCTTGCTCGGCGTCGCGCCGCTGGGCGATCCGCTGGAGCTGGAACTCCGCGGCTATCGGCTAAGCATCCGCAAGGCAGAAGCGGCGCGGATCATGGTGCAAGTGATCTACGAAGTGTGACCGCTGAAATATGAATTTCGAAATCCGAAGTAGGCAACAAATTCAAATATTCGATAAGCCGTGAAACTCAGCGCCTGACTCCGCATAGACCGTTGGGGACATTTCCGTTTCGTCATTTGAATTTGTCTTGGATTTCGATATTCGGATTTAGCCCAGCCCTCCGCCTCCCCCGCCGCGGGTCCTCCCCTCCTAACCCGCCTCGCCATGTCCGCCCCTCCACAAACGCGCACGATCACCGTCGCCCTGATCGGCAATCCGAACACCGGCAAGTCGACGCTGTTTAGTGCGCTCTCGGGCCTCAGGCAGCGAACGGGCAACTACCCCGGCGTTACGGTCGAGAAGAAGATCGGCCGGACGTCGTTCCACGGGCAGCAGTTCACGATCGTCGATCTGCCGGGGACGTACAGCCTGGCCCCGCGGTCGCCCGACGAGATGGTGGCGGTCGACGTGCTGCTCGCCCGGCGGGACGACGTGCCGCAGGTCGACGTGGTCCTGTGCATCGTCGACGCGAGCAACCTCGAGCGGAACCTGTACCTGGTGAGCCAGGTGCTCGAACTCGGCCTGCCGACCGTGCTGGCGGTGAACATGGTCGACGTGGCGGCCGACAAGGGGCTGGAGCTTGATCTCGGCCGGCTCGCGAAACAACTGCACGTGCCGATCGTCCCGGTCGTCGCCCATCGCGGCCGGGGGCTCAAGGAGCTGAAAGAAGCGATTGCCAAGGCCGCCGATGCGCCGCCGCATAAAATCGCCAATCCACTCCCGGCGGCGTTTCAGCAGGAAGTGGCGACGCTGCAAGCAAGCCTCGAAAAACGGGGCGGGAAACGCGTCGAAGCCCTGCCGCGATACCTCGTCGAACGCCTGCTCCTCGATACGAGCGGCTATCTGGCGAGCGCGGGCATCGCGGGCGTCGACGAGCCGCTGCTGGCTGAAGTCCGCGAGGCGCGCCAGCGGCTGGCCAAGGCCGGGCTGCCGGTGCCGGGGGTCGAATCGATCGGCCGCTACACCTGGGCGGGGCAGGTGCTCGAGGGCGTGGTGAAGCGGCCCGCCGAGCGGCGGGTGACGCTGAGCGACCGGATCGACCGTGTGCTCACGCATTGGCTCTGGGGCTCGCTCGTTTTCATCGCGGTGATGTTCCTGCTGTTCCTGGCGGTGTACTACGTGCCGGACGTGACGGGCGCGAGCTGGCTGCTCGACGAAACGCTCGCCTGGGCAAGCAACCTGGTCATTGCCAACGTCCCGGAGGGGGCGATTCAGTCGCTTCTCGTAACCGGCGTGATCGGCGGCGTGGGCGGCGTGGTGGTCTTCCTGCCGCAGATTTTCACGCTGTTCTTCTTCATCGCCCTGCTCGAAGATTGCGGCTACATGGCCCGGGCGGCGTACCTGATGGACAAGCTGATGTCGCGGATCGGTCTGTCGGGCAAGTCGTTCATTCCGCTCCTCTCGTCGTATGCCTGTGCGGTGCCGGGCATTATGGCGGCCCGCGTGATCGAAAACCGCCGCGACCGGCTGGTGACGATTCTCGTCGCCCCGCTGATGAGCTGCTCGGCCCGCTTGCCGGTTTATACGCTCCTGATCGCGGCGTTCATTCCGAACCTGACGATCGGCAGCGGCTGGTTTGAACTGCCGTGGCTGCATGCGGTAACGCTGTTCGCCATGTATTCGGTCGGCACGCTCACCGCGATTGCCGCCGCCTGGATCTTCAAAAAGACGCTGTTCCGCGGGCCGACGCCGCCGTTTGTCATGGAACTGCCGAGCTACAAAATGCCGGGCATCGGCATCGTCCTGCACCGGATGCTCGAACAAGGCTGGGCGTTTGTCTATCGCGCCGGAACGCTGATCCTCGCCGTGTCGATCATCGTCTGGGCCCTGGCCTACTATCCGCGCAGCGACGCAGCAATCGACGCGGTCGATCCGTCGCTCCGGCCGCGAGCCGAGCAACTGGCAACCGAGTTGGCCGCCGCTGAAGAAGCCTCGCCCACGGCAGAAGATGCCGAGCCGACGCCAGAAGTCGCGGCTCTGCGCGAGCAACTCGCCGCCGCCGAGGGGCGAATCGCAGGCCTGCACCTCGAACACAGCTTCCTCGGCCAAATGGGCAAAGCGATCGAGCCGGTCGTTCGCCCGCTCGGCTGGGATTGGAAGCTCGGCTGTGCGGCCATCGCGTCGTTTCCGGCCCGCGAGGTGATCGTGGCGACGCTGGGCGTGATTTACAACCTGGGCGAAGAGCAGGACGAGCAGTCGCCCGAACTTAAGGAAACGCTGCGAGCCGCTACCTGGGACGGAACCGACCGGCCCGTGTTCAATATTCCGGTCGCCCTGTCGGTGATGGTATTCTTTGCCTTGTGTGCCCAGTGTGCGTCGACGCTGGCGATCATGTACCGCGAAACGGGCAGCTGGCGCTGGCCGGCGCTCACGTTCGTTTATATGACGGGCCTCGCCTACGTCGCGGCCTTTTTGACCTACCAAATTGGCATGCGGCTGATCGGATGAGTGCTGCCATGAGCGCTAACTGGCAAGATCTGCTCGCCATCGGCCTTGTCCTGGCGGCCGCCAGCTACATCGCCCGCCGCGCCTGGCTGGTCGTCGCCAATCGCGGCCAAGCCGGCTGCGGCACGGGCTGCGAAAAGTGCCCCTCGGCCAAGCCCGCCGCCGCGAAGCTGGTGCAGATTGAACGGACGGAATGACCAAGCACCAAGCATCAAATCACAAACAAATTCCAATTCCCAAAGTCCGAATCTCGAAACAGCGGTGTGTTTCGGTCGATCGGTCCTCGAAAGAACCCGCTTGATTGCGGCGGCTGATAACGAATCGCCAGCGCCGGGTTCGTCACGACCTTGCTCCCCTCCTTAAACGACCGCATGCCGAGATCGAGGACCGTGCTGGTGAGGAGCGTTCGTTCGATCGGGTACGGCGGCTGGCCCGTGTGAAAGAATTGTTCGATGTGCCAGGTGAGCGGGTCGAAGAACCGGGCTCCCGGCGGCGCGGGCAAGTAGAAGCACGTCGACACCGGATCGACCTGCCCGCGGATCGTCCCGGCAAAGCCGAACTCGGAAGTTTGCTCGATCAGGTTGAGCACCGCCCCGCGGGTTCCGTCCTGATACTCGACGAGGATCGCCGCCGGCTTCCGCACATTCTCCCGCAGCGGGCCGACATTCTTGCTTTGGCACCGATCGATGGCGAGGTCCACCAGCCGGCCGCTCACGAGGCCATTGTCGATTGCCTTCCAGACCGCGTCCCCCTCGAGCGCCACGACCGACTTCACGCCCGTCTCGCCCCCCTTGCGCCGCTCGAGCATGCACTGCAGCACCTCGAGCGCGTGAATGAAATAAATCTCGGGCGAGCCCCGGTCGAAACCGAACGTGCAGACTCCCTCCTCGAACTGCGTCCCCAGCGGCGGCTCGATCTCAGGAATTCGCCAGGTGACCGGCAGCGACGAGCCGGCCATCAACGGAAACTTCAGCTGGCGGCTGGCGGCGACCATCTCAGCCGCCCGCTGGTGGTCGTAGGATAGCTGTTTGTCGACGAACACGGGGACGGCCCGGCCGGTTTGCTCGAAGGCTTTGACGATCTGTTGAAAATACTCGTACCGCGGATAGAGCACCTGGCCGAACTCGTTCAGCGGATAGTCGCCGTGCTCGATGATGAGGAGCACGGCGTCGACATCGAGCTTGGCCCCACCCAGGGCCTGCGCCGCCGACGTGCACAGTTCGATGTTGTGCCGGCTGCAAAACTCCCGGCTCAGGTCGTCCGGCGGCGACTGGTCGTTGAACATTCGCACGACCTGCACCTGCGGCTGGTGGTGAAAGCCGTCCTTTTGAAAGCCGTGGACCATCCGCCCCACGATGTGATAAGCGTGCGAGCGGAGCCGAAAGATCGAGTTGATCGCGGCCAGGCGAAGCGTCTTACGCGGCGCATCCGCGTCGACGGAGCCGATTCTTCGCGTGGAATTTCCCGGCGACTGTGCCAGCGCCTGCGCCGCAGCGGGCCCGCCCGCTAGCATCCCCGCAGCCGACAAGGTCGCCCCAGCCGACAAAGCGGCCGTGGTCAGGAATTTGCGGCGCGGCACGCGGGACGCACTTCGCTCGGTGGGATTCATAAGCTGCCTTCTCTGCTTCGATTGCGGTGACTTTCGGCCGGCCGGACGTAACGACGCGCCGCGATCGTCAGCAGCCTACCCGAGCGCCCAAACTCCCGGCAACGCGAACCGCGGCCCGAGCCGACGTCTCGCGCCGCAATCTCGCCGGCATGGCGCCGAGGACGCTAGCACGGCCGCAGCGAACACGCTGTCACGCTTGCCCGGTGGACCCTCGACGTTGCCGCATTTGGCGAGTTTCTCTATACTCCCAAAATCTGCGCGAGGACACGCGCGCTGTTTGCGAAAAACCGTTTCCCGCGGCAAACCTTCGCGCGGCGCGCTGCGTAAGCGAGTATGTCCCTGTTGCAGATCTCCTCACCACCGAGGGGAAAGGAGTCCCAGGCAGCCAGCGATCGTTCGCAAGACAATCGTCCTGCCCGCCCGCAGGGCTTCGCCATTCGCCCCGCTGCGAATCGCAGGCACAACGGGTGCATCCGCCAGAAGCACAGGAAACCGGCACAGGAGGTTGCCGCACAGAATGGGTGCAAGTCGGCTTTCGGTCCGCCGATAGTCTAGGGGCAGCAAAGTGCTAGCGTTCGCAAGGTTCTCTTCCTGCAACGGATCGCAGCTCCCCGGACACGGATCGCGAAACGCCCGGCTCAGCACCAGTGACGTACAATTCGGGGAAACTGCGCCCGGCGGCGATGTCTGCTCGGCGATTGCGGCGGCCCGTTCGGGCGGCCCGATCGACCGCACGAGCAGCTTCTCTCCACGCGGCTCCCCACACCGCCCTGTTCCTTGGGAGTTTGGCCCCTCATGACCCACAAAAACCGTCGTGATGGTTGGCCGGAGGAGAGACCCGCAATGTATATTTACGGTACCAGCAGCGTTCACGCCCCGCAGTCGCTCAGCGCGCCACACCGCCTGAGCCAGCCAGAGCCGCCGGCCCGTTCGTCCGGCGCGTCCGGAGTCGATCAGTTGGATCTGTCGCCCGAAGTCGAATTCGCCGCCCAGGTGCGCGACCTGCCCGATATCCGGGCCGATCGCGTGGCCCAGGTCCGCGCCGAAATCGCCCGCGGCGCGTACGAGACGCCCGAAAAGCTCGACATCGCCCTCTCGCGGCTGCTCGACGAGATCGCGTAGCGCTCGCGCTCAATCGCCCGAATTCCAGGGTGCATAGTTTTCAGAGTGCACAGCCTCTACGGTGCACAGTGCCGCTGCTGGCTCGCGCAGGCCCAGCCAGCAGTGGCCGCGGTTTTCTTACGTCGGCCACTGGGCTCTTCCGTGGCAGACGTCATTTGTGGTGAGGCATCATTCGTGCGCAGCCATCGCGCAAGCGGTGCGTCCATCCGAAGAAACGGGATCCGTCCAATGGAGTCAGGGGATATGTCACTTATCCCCTTTACTCTTCCCTTGGATCTTCGCCGCGCCACAAGGGCTTGCGCGTGTACTCGGGCGGCACGAGCGTGCGGAGCGTATCCGGCCAGCAGTATTCTTCGAGTTTTGCCTCGCCCCGACGATGACCGACAACTCGCACGTAGCCGATGAATCGTCCCCCATCGCTTTCAATCGCTTGGATCTCGGCGGCATTGTCCGGGGCAACGGCCCGCTGCCAATCGAGCCATCGCTCCCAGCCCTCGGGCATGGAGTCGGCGACTTTGATATGCACGATGCCTGTCCGCTCCCAATGCCTTCGCCACCACGCCGCCGAATGAAAGGCCCACATGTCCTGCGTCCACCACGCGCGAAGGTGTTCGGGGACTTCCCCCTGGACTTCTTGCACCAGCCCAGCCCCCGCAATGCCGATGGGGCCCTCCGGCTTTACAAACTGTGCCAGGTAATTCAGATATAGGTCGTCGGTCCCGAAATAGGGAAACGAGTCGATGCAGGTAATTGCATCGAAGAAGCCCGCGGCAAACGGGAGCGACCGGGCGTCGGCGTGCAGCGGAAACACGCCGTCCGCGCAGCCCGCATCACGAATCCGCTCGAGATTCTCTGTGGCGCTAAACCACAGGTCGGTCGCCCACACCTGGACACCGAACTCCCGCCGCAAAAAGATCGACGAACAGGCCCGCCCACACCCCAGGTCGAGCACCCGCATCCCGGGACGCAGGTCGAGGGCCGACGCCAGCCATTCGGTCAGCCACAGCGAGTTCGCCCCGCCGCTGGCGTGCGTCACGACCCAATCGGGATGGTACTGCGAGGCGCGGGGGAATTGTTCCGAACTTAACCGCTCGTCAGAGAGCATTAGATGGTCTCGAGTTTGGGTGTCGAGAGTTGGAACACGCGGGTCGCGGCCGTGCGCCGGGTGGTAGAATGCCACGCTGGGAAACTGACGGGGCCCTTTATGCGTTGGTCAATCCGTGATTTGCTCTGGCTGATGGTGGTGGCGGCGCTGGCCGTTGCCTTGTGGCACGAGCGCACCAAACACCTAGAGTTCAGAGATACCATTCACAATTGGTGGAGCGACCACCTCCACCGAGAACACGGCACGAACCCCAACGATTACAAGCGGTTATTCGAACGTGAGGGTCCGCCATTTTCAAATTAGGACCTTTCCCACCTGCGATGGGCGTCCAACCGCGCGATGTCATGTCCGGCCGAGGACACACGAACGCCAAAACAGGTTCGCGCCAGGGATCGCTTTACGGATGCACCGCCCGCCGGTAGCAATCCGCAAACAAAAGCTGCCATTCCACGCGAGCAATCTGCCGGGCGAGGTTCTCGCTTGTCGATTTGCCGCGGGCGATCGCTTCGCACAGGTCGATGAACCGGTAGGGATCCCAGGCGGTTTGTGATTGGAGAAACTCCGCAGCGCCATCGGCGGGAGCCGCCTGGGCCAGCTCGCGGGCCGCGGCGGCTAACGGCTCAAATATGGCGTGCTCCCCGACACGGCGGAACCAGTACTTGGCGTTGCCGTAGTCGGGCTCGCGGCGGTGCATGATCCCGTGCCAGTAGCTTCCGTCGCGGGTTTCGATTTCCTGGCTGATCGTGTGCGACTCGTCGAGAAAATCGTGCCACAGCCACAGCCCCGCGAGGCAGCACTTGGCAGCCGTGTGGTCGATAATAGCGCGTCCGGCCAGCGAGCGACTGAGGTTGAGTGCCGTGAGCTTCGGCCGGGCCGCCTCGTTCGGCGTGCCCGGGCCGAGTTTCGGGAGCCGGTCGCCCGCCAGCAAGTCGGCGATGGCGGGGCCGTAACTCGCGGGGTCGAAAGGGGAGGTTTCTGGGTTCAAGTTTCTAGTTTCAGGCGTTCGTTGGCTATTGTTTATCGCGGCGGCGGGAAGCCTCCGCTACGTTACTCGGGCTTCTTCTCCTCGGCCTTGGGTTCTTCGGGCTTCGGCTCGGCCGGTTTGGCAGGCTCTGCCGCGGCGGGAGGAGTTGCTGGTGCGGCCGCTGCTGGGGCAAACAGCTCCGCCCGGCTGGCGACGTTCCACAGCTTGATCGCGTCGTCGTGGCTGCCGCTGGCCAGGATCGAGCCGTCGGGCGAGAACGCCACGCACCAGACCGTGCTCTTGTAGGGACCGAGCGAGGCGACTTCCTTCTTCTCCGCAACGTCCCACAATTTGACGCTCTTGTCGTGGCTGCTCGTGGCCAGGAGCGTTCCATCGGGCGAAAACGCGATGTCGCTCACCCAGTCCTTGTGCCCTTCGAGGGTCGCCTGCTCCTTCCCCTCGGCATTCCACAGCTTGATCTTCCGATCCGCGCCGCAGGTGGCCAGGAGCGAACCGTCCTTGTTCCAGGCGATCGCCCACACGGCGTCGGCATGCCCTTCGAGCTTCGCCTTCTCGGTGCCGGCGGCCACATCCCAGAGTTTGGCCGTCTTGTCGGTCGAGCAGGTGGCCAGCGTCTGCCCATCGGGCGAAAACGCCAGGTCGTAGACAGCCGCGTCGTGGGCCTTGATTGTCTTTTGCTCTTTGGCTCCCTCGGTTTCCCAGAGAACGATGTTGCCATCCTCCCCAGCCGTGGCAAACAGCTTGCCGTCGGGCGAGATGGCGACCGACCGGCACCACGACTTGTGTTTGTCGAGCGTCTGCGCGGGTTTCTTCTCCGCCTGATTCCAGACGATGACGTTCCCGTTGTAGCCGCTGGAAAGGAGTGTGTTCCCATCGGCCGAGAGGGCGACCGACCAGACGTTCGTCGGCTGTCCTTCGAGCGCAGCGAGGAGGGCGCCCGTCTTGGCGTCCCACAGCTTCACATCGCCGGCCCGGTATTGCTGGCCGACGGCTGACGATACGACGAGCGCACAGAGGGCGAGTCCCAAGGCAGAACGCATCACGGAGTCTCCTCAGCAGGTAGTGAGAGGGCAAGGAGCAGGGGCCAAGGCTGGAAGCTGGGGCTGGGGGCTAGAGACAGCCGTGGGTGCCCGCTACTGCGTAGCATAGTCCAGTCGAGGCGGCATTTCACGCCAGCGGCAACTACGCGAAGAAGTACCGCGTGATGTGGAAGAACACGGGCGCCGCGAAGCAGATCGAGTCGATCCGGTCGAGCACGCCGGCGTGGCCGCTGACCAGCGTGCCGTAGTCTTTCACGCCCCGATCGCGCTTAATGCCCGACATCGTCATGCTGCCGGCAAAACCCATCGCTGCCACGACGCCCGCGATGCAGGCCGCTTCCCAAGCCTTGAACGGCGTGGCCCACGAGAGGAGCGTTCCCACGAGCATCGTGCTCAAAACGCCGCCGATGAAGCCTTCCCAGGTCCGGCTGGCGTTGATCTGTGGTGCGATCACGTTCTTACCCAGAAGCTGTCCCCAGGCGTACTGAAACACGTCGTTGAGCTGTACGAGCAGGACGAAATAGAAGAGCAGCCCCGCGTTCGAGCCCGGCAGCGCAGCCGACGCGGTGGTTCCCAAGAGCCACGGCTTTCCGTCCGAGGTGGTCAAGTTGAGGTTGAGGAGTGCGGGGGCATGGCTCAACGCATACACGCAAATCAGGAGGCCGGCCTGGATCTTGGCCACGCGTTCGAGAAACCGCTTGGGATCGCCCGAGATCGCGATTCGCGCCGGCACCAGCAGCGACGCATACACGGGAATCATGATCGTGTACCACTCGTACCAGCCGAGGCCGACGAACACATATTGCAGCGGCGTGAACGCGAAGAACGTCCAAAAGAGGGTCCGGTGATCGCCGCGGCGGGTCGGCGTCATCGTGATGAATTCGCGGAGGGCCCAGAAGGAAACGAGCCCGAACAGAACGACCGTGGTCACATAGCCGAGCAAAAACCCGGCGACCAGAATCGCGCACATCAACCACCAGGCGCGCACCCGTTGGTTGAAGGTGCCAACCGCGGCGGGATTCGCGGTGCTTTCGGGCTGCCGCCGCAGGGCCCGCCCGACAAAGTACGCCACGATCAGCGCGCCCAGCACGCTCCCCAACAGGATATTGGTACGCGCGTCGAGATACCTTTGCGGCGCAATCGCCACATGGGAGGTCCCCCCCGGTGTGGATTGGGCCAGCAAGGCCGCGGCGATGTTCGTCACAGTTTCGAGCACGAATTACACATCCTTCAGGCGGAGCACGGCCTGCCGGGCCCGCTTCAGAAAGGCTGTCTTGTTTTCGCCCGGCTCCAGCCAGATCGGAGGCCCGACCGTCATGCAAGTGAGCAGAGGGACGGGCAAGAACTCGCCGCGGGGGAGCACGCGATTGAGATTATCAATATAGACCGGCATCAGTTCCAGGTCGGGCCGCTTCTTGCTCAGGTAATACAGGCCCGACTTGAATTCCTGCATCTCTTCCTGCGTATTCCGGCCCCCTTCGGGGAAAATGATCAGCGAGTACTTCTGGCCGATTTCGCCAATCATCAGGTCGACGGGGCTCTGGTGCACCTTAATTTCTTCGCGATCGATCAGGAGTGCCCCGAACGCGGCCGCAATGTATCGCCGGACCGGGTCCCGTCCCCAGTAGTCCTTGGCGGCGACGGGCCGCGTCAGGTCGCGAATCGGACCGGGCAACGAGGCCCACAGCACCAGCGCATCGAGGTGGCTCGTGTGGTTCGCGAAATAAACCCGCTGGCAAGTATCGGGCTGGCATTCATGCCAGCGCAGCGTCGCCCCCGAGAGGAGCTTTGCGAGAAACGCCAGGACAGGGGCGGTCAGGTTCATGTCGCGACGAGATGCACCCCAGGAGCGCCGCGGTGAGGCTCCAGCACGGTCCTGCCGGGGGGACTTTGCTGACTCGAACCCGCGTGAAGGGGAAGTGGCGGCCGTGGTTCGGCTCAGTTGCCCAAGCGTAGCCGCGCGTCCCCAGGTCGGCAATGCACGCTCGGAAAGTCACGCCGCCGAAGTCGACGGCGCGGGGCCTGTGCCGGTTGTGCCGCGTATGCTGCCGGGGCGCAAAAGCTGGACCTGCGGGAGGCCATTTTGGCCGCGGGCCAGTGGCCGCCTGCAGGCTAGGAGTACGACAAATTAGAGAAGCGGGAAAATTGCCAGCACGACTTCGCCAGCGGAGACGCCCAGCGCGTCGTCGCACGGACGCAGGTCGGCATGCCTGGGCACATCGGACCAAGAGGGCCGGCCAAGATGAGTGCGCGCATCGAGCTGTTGGGCCTGACGATCGATCCCTTGAACCTGGAACAGGCGGTTCACCAGGTCCTGTCCTGGGCGGCCCGGGAAGACGGTGCGGGTTGCCGCTACGTCGTGACGCCGAACGTCGATCACGTTGTTCTGCTGCAGCAGAATGCGGCACTTCGCGCGGCCTATGAGACGGCTGGGCTGATCCTGGCCGATGGAGCCCCGGTGATCTGGGCGTCGCGACTCTTGGGTACCCCGCTCCCCGAACGGGTCGCGGGCTCGGACCTCGTGCCAGCCCTGTTTGAAGCCGCGGATGCCAAACAGCCGGTGAGCGTGTTCCTGCTGGGCGCAGCGCCGGGTGTCGGCGACAAGGCGGCCCTGGCCATCCAGCGTCGCTGGCCGGGAGTGCGCGTGGTGGGCACCTACAGCCCGCCGCTCGGTTTTGAGCGGGACGAGGCCGAGAACCGCGCGATCCTGGCTCGTGTCGAAGCGGCTCAGCCCGACATCCTGGTCGTGGGGCTGGGTGCGCCCAAACAAGAGCTGTGGGTCCACCAGCATCATCGGCAAATTCGCGCCAAAGCGGCCCTGTGCGTCGGTGCGACGATCGATTTTCTCGCGGGAGAAAAGTCCCGCGCTCCAGCTTGGATGCGGGAACTGGGGCTGGAG
The DNA here is from genome assembly GCA_025459145.1 of Pirellulaceae bacterium. GTDB lineage: Bacteria > Planctomycetota > Planctomycetia > Pirellulales > Pirellulaceae > CAYLLN01. Next base: position 12,745 of record JALORD010000238.1, read on the forward strand.
TGGCTGCATCGGCTGGCGAGTGAGCCCCGCCGCCTGGCCGCCCGCTACGCCCGCGATGCCTGGGTCTTTCCCCAACTCGTCGCCCGCGCCTGGTGGCACTTGCCGCGAGCGGCCCGCACGTAAGCATTGCATTTGCGCGGGCGGCCGATCGATCGGTTATGATGGATGAGTGCGCATGTAGTGAGGGGCATCCTGCCCCCACGATCGACGTTTCGAACGTTGCGCGGCGGCTGGAGCCACCGCTACATGCTGCCGCGTCTCACCGTACCGGAGTGCACTCTGGCAATGAACTGGCAAAGTACACCGAGCAAGTCGCTGCTGCTGGGACTGTTCGCGGCGGTTTACATGGTCGTCCCTCGAGGCGCTCTCCAGGCTGAAGATGCGCCGGCGGTCGACTTCAGCCGGGACGTGCGGCCGATCCTCTCGAACCACTGTTTCAAGTGCCACGGACCGGACGCAGCCGAGCGGCAGGGTGGTTTGCGGCTCGACCTGCGCGAGGCAGCGCTCGCCGCGGCCGAATCGGGCGAGCACGCGATCGTTCCGGGTGAGCCAGCAAAGAGCGAGCTGATCGAGCGGATCACATCGGCCGACGCCGACCTGCGGATGCCGCCGGCCAGCGAGAAGAAGCCGCTCTCCGCCGCCCAGCAGGACATCTTGAAGCGGTGGATTGCCGCCGGAGCGCCGTACGCCGCCCACTGGGCCTTCGACGCGCCGACGAAACCGGCGCTTCCGGACGTTCGCGAACCCAGCCAGGCGCTCGGCGCGATCGACCGGTTTCTGCTCGCCCGACTCGCTCGCGAGGGTCTCGCGCCGTCCCAGCCAGCCAATAAGGCGGCGCTGATCCGCCGGGCGTCGCTCGATCTCGTTGGCTTTCCGCCGACGCTGGCCGACGTCGAGGCCTTTCTTGCCGACGAGCGGCCCGATGCCTACGAACGGCTTGTCGATCGGCTGATGGCGTCACCCCTCTATGGCGAGCGAATGGCCGTCGACTGGCTCGATGCGTCCCGTTTCGCCGATACGCACGGCTATCACATCGATTCGGGCCGCGACATGACCCGCTGGCGCGAGTACGTGATCGATTCGTTCAACGACAACGTGCCCTACAACCAGTTCATCGTCGAGCAACTGGCGGGCGACCTGCTTCCGGAAACGGGCGACCCGCAGCGCGACATCCGGCAAAAAGTCGCCAGCGGCTTTAACCGCAACCACATGATCAACTTCGAAGGGGGCGCGATTCCCGAGGAGTATCTCAATGCCTACATCATCGATCGGGTGAACACGACCGGCACCGTGTTCCTCGGCCTGACGGTCGCCTGCAGCCAGTGCCACGACCACAAGTTCGATCCGCTCACGCAGCGCGAGTTTTATCAGCTCTACGCGTTTTTCAACAATGTGCCGGAGAACGGCCTCGACGGCCGCAAGGGGAACGCCACGCCGCTCATTCGCGTTCCCTCGCCCGGCGAGCAGCGGGAACTCGACGAACTGAGCGCATCGATTCGCAAGCTGGAGGGCCGACTCGCTTCACTTTCGGCCGAGTTGGCGGATGAGCAGGCCGCTTGGGAGCGGACATCGACGGCCAAAATGGAGGAGCGGTGGACGCCGGTCAAGATTCACGAAGCCATCGCTGCCGGTGGCGGGAAAGTAGCGCTCGAGGAGGATAAATCGCTCGTCGTCTCCGGCGCGAATCCCGCCCAGGAACGCTACGAGCTGTCGTTCAGCGCAAGCGTCGATGCGCTCACCGCCCTGCGGCTGGAGCTATTGCCCGATTCCAAGCTGAATGGCGGCGGACCGGGCCGCAGCGTGAACGGCAACGTCGTGCTCACGAATGTCCGCCTCGACCGAGCTGCCGAAGAAGGGGGCGCAGTCCAAACACTCCCCTGGCTGACGGCAAGCGCCGACTTCAGTCAGGCCGATTTTGATGTGTCGCTGGCCATCGACGACGATGCCAGTTCCGGCTGGGCGATTCACCCCGAGGTCGGCAAACCGCACGCCGCGGTGTTCGAGCTGCGCGAGAAACTGACGGCGGCCAAAGACGCAAAACTTCGGCTGGTTCTCGATTTCCAGTCGAAGTTTGGCCAGCATCAGCCCGCAAGGTTCCGCATTTCGGCGACAAGTGCCCCTGATCCGCATGGCGGCAGCTCGCTTCCCGAAGCCGTTGCCGCGGCGCTCGCCGTGCCCGCGGAAAAACGAACCGACGCTCAGCGGAGCGAGCTGGCCAAGTACTTTCGCGAAAAGGTTTCGCCCGCCGGCAAGCTGCTCGTAGCGGAACTGGCCGCTGCCAGAATGCGCCGCGAAACCTTTGAGGCCCAGATTCCGACCAGCATGGTGATGCAGGAACTGCCGCAGCCGCGGGACACTTTCTTGCTGGAGCGCGGAGCTTACGACAAGCGTGGCGAGAAGGTCTCGGCCGCCTTGCCGGCGTTTCTGCCGCCGCTGGCCGCGGGCGCGCCGGCCAATCGCCTGGGCCTGGCCCAGTGGCTCATCGCCCCCGAGCATCCGCTGACGGCACGGGTCACGGTGAATCGCTACTGGCAGATGTTCTTTGGCACGGGGCTCGTCAAGACCGCGGAGGATTTTGGCACGCAGGGAGAGTTGCCAAGCCATCCCGATTTGCTTGACTTCCTGGCGGTCGAGTTTCGCGCCAGCGGCGACACGCCCTGGGATGTGAAACGCCTCGTCCGCCGCATCGCGTCGTCCGCCGCCTATCGCCAATCGTCGGCCGTTTCCCAGGAGCTTGCCGAGCGCGATCCCGAGAATCGCCTCTTGGCTCGCGGACCGCGATTCCGCCTGCAGGCCGAGTTCATCCGTGACCAGGCGCTGTGGGTGAGCGGCCTGTATGACGGGCGAATCGGCGGCAAGAGCGTCTCGCCGTATCAGCCGGCGGGCCTCTGGGAAGAGCTCATGTCGCGGGCCGACGGCGAGAACTGGTCGGCACAGAAGTATGTGCAGGATCACGGGGCCGATCTGTACCGGCGGACGATGTACACGTTCTGGAAGCGGACCTGCCCGCCGCCCACCTTGGCCGCGCTCGATGCGCCGGACCGCGAAACGTGCACCGTCCGCCGCAGCCGAACGAACACGCCCCTGCAGGCGCTCGTTTTGATGAATGACCCGACTTACGTCGAGGCGTCGCGGAAGTTCGCCGAGCGGATTCTGCGCGAGGGAGGGCAAGCGGACGACGAACGATTGGCCTACGCGTTTCGCACCGTGCTCGCCCGCGAGCCGAGCGCGGCGGAACTTGCCGCCTTAGGCCGACTGCTCGCCCGGCAGCAGGCGCACTACGAAGCCAATCCCGAAGCGGCGAAGTCGCTGCTTACGATCGGCGAATCGCCCGCGAGTGCAGCAATGAACCCCGCGGAGCTAGCGGCTTGGACCATGGTGGCCAGTGCCATTCTCAACACGGACGAAGCGCTGACGAAGGGATAAGGGGCAAAGGGGACCAAAATGGCCAACTACGACGATTTTCAATGGCGATTAAGCCGCCGCTCTCTACTCGGCCGAACGGGATTCGGACTCGGCAGCGTCGCACTCGCTTCGCTGCTCAATCCCAAGCTTTCGGCTGCCGACTCGCAGGCAATTCCCCGCGGCCAGGCCCGGCCTGGCGTGCTGAAGGCCTTGCATGTGCCGGCCAAAGCCAAGCGGGTGATCTACCTCGTCATGTCGGGCGGCCCCAGCCAGCTCGATCTGTTCGATTACAAGCCCAAGCTCAAAGAGCTGAATGCCACCGAGTTACCCGACTCCGTCCGCATGGGGCAGCGGATCACCGGCATGACCGCCGGGCAAAAGTCGTTTCCCTGCGCGGCCTCGATCTTCAAATTTGCCCAGCACGGCCAGTCGGGAGCGTGGCTCAGCGAGCTCTTGCCGCATACGGCCCAGGTCGCCGACGAGCTGGCCTTCGTCAAAACGCTTAATACCGAGGCGATCAACCACGACCCGGCATTCACGTTCCTGCAAACCGGCTCGCAGCAGCCGGGTCGGCCGAGCCTCGGCGCCTGGCTCAGCTACGGCCTGGGGAGCGAAAACGATAACCTCCCCTCGTTCGTCGTGATGATCTCGCAGGGGAGCGGCAACAAAACCGATCAGCCGATTTTCTCGCGCCTCTGGGGAAGCGGCTTTTTGCCGAGCGCTCATCAGGGGGTCCGCTTTCGGGCCGGGGCCGATCCGGTGCTGTATCTCTCAAATCCGGCCGGCATCGACGAACAGGCCCGCCGGGCAATGCTCGACGGCGTGGGCGAGCTGAATCAACTGGCAGCCGGTACGATCGGCGACCCCGAGATTGATACCCGCATCGCCCAGTACGAAATGGCCTTCCGGATGCAGACGAGCGTCCCCGAGTTGACTGATCTCTCGGGCGAATCGCAGGAAACGCTCGACCGCTACGGCATCAAGGACGACGGCGTCGACGGCGGCTATGCCCGCAACTGCCTGGCAGATCCGCGGCCAGTGCCGCGACGTCGATCAGCCCAGTGCGGCCCTCGTCGCCGATCTCAAAGACCGCGGCCTCTTGGACGAAACGCTCGTCATCTGGGGAGGCGAGTTCGGCCGCACGGTCTACAGCCAGGGGGCGCTCACGGCCACGAACTACGGCCGCGACCATCACGGCCGCTGCTTCACGCTCTGGATGGCCGGCGGCGGCATCAAGCCGGGCATTTCCTATGGCGAGACCGACGACTATGGCTACAACGTCGTGAAAGACGGCGTCCATGTGCACGACTTCCAGGCCACCGTGCTCCAGTGCCTGGGGATCGACCACGAGCGGCTGACCTACCGCTTCCAAGGCCGCGACTTCCGCCTGACCGACGTGCATGGAAAGGTGGTGAAGGGGATTTTGGCGTGAACTTTTTCGGCCTGGGAATGTCTACAATCGCGGCCTCAACAAGCATCGCTTACATCGCCTCCCTCTCTCCTTGCCGCTTGGATATTCATGCCCGAACTCGGCGTTAACATCGACCACGTGGCGACGATTCGCCAGGCCCGCCGGACCTATGAGCCCGATCCGGTGGCGGCTGCCGTGCTCTGCGAACTGGCCGGGGCCGATTCGATCACGGTCCACCTCCGCGAAGACCGGCGGCACATCCAGGACCGCGATGTCCGCATCCTCCGCGAGACGGTCGCGACCAGGCTGAATCTGGAGCTGGCCGTGGCCGAGGAGATTGTCGGCATCGCCTGCGAAATCCGTCCCGATCAGGCGACGATCGTTCCGGAAAAGCGCGAGGAGATCACGACCGAAGGGGGCCTCGACGTCGCCGCGCATCGGGCCGCCACCGAGCGGGCCATCCAGCGGCTGAAGTCGGCCGGCATCCACGTCAGCCTGTTTCTCGACCCCGATCCAGCGCAGATCGAACTGGCCGCCGAGCTCGGCGCCGACGCGGTGGAACTCCACACCGGCCAGTACGCCCTGGCTCGCGGCGCGGCACAGAACGAACAGCTCGTGGCCCTGGTGAGCGCCGGGAAGCGGATTGTCGAACTGGGGATGGGCCTGCACGCCGGCCACGGCCTCAACTATCACAACGTCACGCCCGTCGCCCGCATCCCCCACATGCACGAACTCAACATCGGCCACAGCATCATCTCTCGCGCCGTCCTCGTGGGAATGGAACGGGCCGTGCGGGAGATGAAGCACTTGGTCGCGTGAAGCGGCGGCCGAGGAGCGATCAGCCGCCCTGCTTAATCGGCTCGCTCGAGATAGACACGTCCGCGCCGCGGAGGTGTTTGTCGAAGAACTGCCGCAGCCGTTTGCCGACTTCGTCCGACCGGAAGTTGCCGTGGCCGCCCCCTTCGACGGGCACAAGCGTCGATTCGACTCCCGCCTTCTCCAGCGCCGCATGCAAGACCTCTGACTGCTGAAACGGCACGACGCGGTCGTCCGTGCCATGGATCAGCAGAAACGGCGGATCATTGGGCGTGACGTGCGTCGTGGGCGAGGCCTCGCGGGCCAGCGGCTTGGTCGACTGTACCGCGCCTCCCAGCAGCTTCGATTCGGGCGAATTGGCCCGGTCGTGCATCCCGCCCATCGTCAGCAAGTCCGACGGACCGAACTGATCGACGACGCACGCCACCCGGCTGTTCTCGCTCAGGTGCTCGCCCAGCTTTCCTTCGAGGTCCGGAACATCGCCGCTCGTCCCCAGCATGGCGACCAGGTGGCCCCCCGCGGAGGGCCCCGTCGCACCAATCCGCTCGGGATCGAGCCCGTATTTTTTGGCATTCGCTCGGATCCAGCGAATGGCCGCCTTGCAGTCGTGAATCTGCGCCGGCCAAGCCGCCTCGCCAGTCAGACGATAGCCGACCGAGACTCCGGCGTAGTCTCCCGAGACGACGAGCGGGGCCAGCGTTGCGAGGCCGCCGCGCTTGTCGCCGTTTTGCCAGCCGCCGCCGTGGATGAAGACGACGACGGGAAGCGGCTTGTCCCCCGCGCGCGTCTTGGGCAAGTACAAATCGAGCCGCTGCCGCGGGTTCTCGGTCGCCGCGTAGGGAATATCCAGTTCGGCGGATACCCCGTCAGGAACACGCCGCAGCTGTCCCAAGGCGGTCGAGTTGCAGAACACAACAAACAGCACAAGGACGGCGTACGCAGCAGAATATCGCCAGAGAGTCATGGGGCATCCGCGGCTAGGAGCTTGAACTGGAGGTAGGAGTCAAACCCCAGACCGCCCGCGATGTTTCGCCTACGGACTAGCCTGCTCAGCCATTCGCCAACTTCAAATGCCCAGCCAATTCGTCAGCCCCAGACGAAAAATGATCCACAGGGCGGCCAGCGCTTCGCTGCGGTCGATCTTCGAGACGCCCCGCTCGCGGTCGGCGAAGACGATCGGCGTTTCGACCATCCGGGCCCCCAGCCGTTTCAGCCGCCAGAGAATCTCTTCCTGGAACGAATAGCCCCGGCTCTTGATCGCTGCGAAGTCGAGCTTCTTGAGCAGGCTCACGCGATAGCAGCGAAATGCGCCGCTCGTGTCGCGCGGCCGAAGGCCCAGCAAGCACCGGGCGTAAGTATTCACGCCCCAGCTCATCATCCGCCGCTTCCAGGGCCAGTCTTTCGTGCCGCCCCCGGGGCAATATCGCGAGCCGATCGCCACATCGGCCTGCTCCATCGCCGCCAGCAGCGCGGGAAGATATCGCGGATGGTGGCTGAAGTCGGCGTCCATGTTCAGCACCTGGTCGTAACCGTGCTCGATCGCATACTGCATGGCGGCGATTGTGGCGGTCCCCAGGCCGAGCTTTCCCGCCCGGTGCACGCACAGCAAGTGTCCGCCCCCCGTGCTCGCCTCGGCGGCCCTTTCGTCGCACCAGCGGCCGGTGCCGTCGGGACTGTTGTCGTCGATGACCAGAATGTCCACCGCGGGGACTTCCCGCCAGATCGCGTCGACCAGCGCCGGCAGGTTCTCGATCTCGTTGTACGTCGCCACGGTGACGAGCGTCCGGGGCGAACAGTCGCGAGGCGGCGAGTTGTCGCGAGCTTGCGGCACGGTCTCGGGAGCCACGGCAAGGGCAGGCATAAAGCGGCACGGGATTCGAGGAGCATTGCGGCGGCGACGGCCAGCCGCTGCGGGCACGGCCATCCCAAGCAGGCGCGCTCGCCCTCAAGTGTACCGCGCGGCCGCGAGCGCACCCGCCTCTCGTCGTCCGATCGGCGGCGCGGCTGTAGCGAGTTTGCCGATTGTTCGCAGATTGCGGTCCGTGGTGCCGGCTGGCTAAAGTGACAGGCACACGACACGCCTCGAGCCGCTCGCCCCTCTCCGGAGCCACTCGCCATGCGCACCGCAATCCTCTCGCTACTACCCGTCATTTGGGCCGCGCTCGCCGGCAGCCCCGTTCATGCCGCGCCGCCGAACATCATCCTCGTGATGACCGACGACCAGGGCTATGGCGACCTCGCCTGCCACGGCAATCCGCACCTCAAAACGCCGCACCTCGACGCCTTCTACAAACAAGCGGCCCGGTTTACCGACTTTCATGTCAGTCCGACCTGCGCCCCGACCCGCTCGGCCCTGATGACCGGGCGGCACGAATTCAAGAACGGTGTGACCCACACGATCCAGGAACGCGAGCGGATGACGCAACAGGCGTTCACCGTCGCTCAGCTTTTGAAATCCGCCGGCTATGCCACCGGTATTTTCGGCAAGTGGCACCTGGGAGACGAGGCCGAGTATCAGCCCAATCGCCGCGGCTTCGACGAAGTCTTCATCCACGGGGCCGGCGGCATCGGCCAGACCTATCCGGGCAGTTGCGGCGACGCTCCGGGCAACACCTACTTCGATCCGGCCATCCTGCACAACGGCAAGTTCGAAAAGACCAAGGGCTACTGCACCGACGTATTCTTCAATCAGGCCCTCGCCTGGATCGACCAGCGGCGGCAGACCGGCGAGCCCTTCTTTGCCTACATCACGCCGAATTGCCCGCACGGGCCGCTCGATTGCCCGCCCGAGTACGAAGCGCCGTACACCGGCAAGGTGCCGCCGAACGTCGCCAAGTTCTACGGGATGATTACCAATATCGACGACAACTTCGGTCGGCTGACGGCCAAGCTCGACGAGTGGAAGCTGGCCGAGAACACGCTCGTCATCTTCATGACCGACAACGGCACGGCGACTGGCTCCCGGGTGTTCAACGCCGGGATGCGCGGGGCCAAGGGCTCGCCCTACCAAGGGGGCACGCGGGTTCCGGCCCTCTGGCGGTGGCCAGCCGGGTTCGCTGGCGGGCGCGATCTGCCGCAGCTCACTGCCCATATCGATATCTTCCCGACGCTGGCCGAGATCACCGGAGCCAAGATTCCCGCCGAGTTCGCGGGTCAGGTCGAGGGCCGCTCGCTCCTGCCGCTCCTCAAGGACGAGAAAGCCCCCTGGGACGACCGCATCCTCGTGACGCACGTCGGCCGCTGGGAGAAAGGAAAGGCCCAAGAGAACAAGTACTCGGCCTGCTCGATCCGCAACAGCCGGTTCACGCTCGTGAATGCCGGGCGGAAGGGGGAGAACTGGGAACTGTTCGATCTCGTGGCCGATCCGGGCGAGTCGAAGAACGTCCTGGCCGATCATCCCGAGGTGGTGCAGGAGCTCAAAGGCCAGCTCGATGCCTGGTGGCAGGACGTGACGCCGCTGCTCGTGAACGAGGACGTCACGCCGCCGGCGCAAAACCCGTTCAAGGTGCTGTACTGGCAGCAATTCGGCGGCGGGCCAACAAGTCCCCAGCCCTAGCCCGAGCCCCAAGCCCCCAGCTCCTCCGGTCGATTACAATACACTCATCCTTCCTCCCTCTCTCCCACTCCCTGGAACTCTGGCCATGCGGCATTTCTGGCGTCTTTCCCCGGCGGCGATCGCGATCCTGCTCGCGTCGGCAACTCTCGTCTCGGCAGAGGAGAGCAGTCCGAAGATCAAATTCAAAAAAACGGTGATCGACACCACCTTCCGTAGCGAAGGGGTCGCGGTCGGCGACTTCAATCGCGACGGCAAGCCGGACATCGCCGCGGGAACCGTCTGGTACGAAGCTCCCGATTGGAAGATGCATTCGACCGTAGCCTGGTCCCTGGAAGCGGCACGTCGCAGCTCCCGTCACCAACAACGAAAGCCCGCAGCTCGTCGATGTCGATGGCGACGGCAAGCTCGATCTGCTCGCCGCCTTTTCGCCCGATCCGAAAAACTTCGACGGACCCGAGCGGCGAATGGGCTACTACACGCGGACCAAAGACCCCACGGCTGCTTGGACGGCTGTCGGCGTCTCGGCCGCGGCGGCCCCCGGCACCACCCGCTTTTCGCACGGCATCGGCACCGGCGACATCAACGGCGATGGCCGCAGCGACATCATCGTGCCGCAAGGCTGGTGGGAAGCTCCCGAGAACCGTACGGCCGGCGAGTGGAAGTTTCACCCGGCGAGCCTGGGCGAGAACTGTGCCCAGATGTTCGTGTACGACTTCGACGGCGATGGCGATGCCGATGTCCTCTCGACCGCGGCTCACCTCGTGGGCATGTGGTGGCACGAGCAGCTCGCCGACGGCCAGTGGAAGACTCACGAGATCGACCGCAGCTTCACCCAGACCCATGCCCTGTGCCTGGCCGACATGAATGGCGACGGGCTGCCCGATTTTGTCACCGGCAAACGCTGGTGGGCCCACGGACCGAAGGGAGACATCGACCCGGACAAGCCGGCCGTGGTCTTCTGGTTCGAGCTGAAGCGGGAAAACGGTAAGCCCACTTGGATCCCGCATCAGATCGATCACGACAGCGGCGTTGGCACCCAGTTCGAAGTGGCCGACGTCAATGGCGACGGCCTCCTCGACATTGTCACGTCGAACAAGAAGGGAACGTACTACTTCGCGCAAGTTCGTGAGTAGCACGCCGGGCAGTTTCTTTCAGCGGCCAATCGTCTCATGCCCCGGGAACTCGATGCGCTCGGATCGGGGCTGGGGGCCGTACTGGCGGTCTGGCTCGTCGCGCTCGCCGGTGGCGGGCTCGGCGGGCTGGTGGTCAGGTTCACCCGCCCCAGCCGGTGGACGATCGGCGAAACGCTGCTCGTGCGGATCGTCGTCGGGCTGAATCTACTAGCCTTGCTCGGTGTCGTTCTGGGACAACTGGGCGTCCTGGCCCAGGGGCGAACTGGCTGGCTCCTCGCCGCCGGCTCGCTGCTCGCGGTCGTCGACCTGGTCCGGACGCGCGGCGACTGGCTGCCGACCGCGGGTTCGTGGCGCCAGCGATTCACGAGCAGGCCCGCCCTCTCGACCGCCCTCATCGGCGGCCTCGCCCTGCTCGCCGCGCTGGTCACGCTCGGTCCGGCGCTCTGCTTTCCCGCCGGCTGGGACGAGCTGGTCTACCATGCCACGCTGCCGCGCCGCTGGGCGGTTGACGGCTGGCCCGCCTTTTACGCCGACTTGCCCTACTCCGGGTTCCCGTCGCTGGGCGAAATCCTGTTCTGGCTCGCCGCGCCGATCGAGTCGCTTGTCACGTCGCGGCTCTTGGTCTGGGCCGCCTGGCTAGCGGGCTTCGTGCTGCTCGAGGCGATCCTCCGCCGCCGCCTCCCGCGGCACGTCTCACTCGCCCTGGCGCTGGCGCTGGCGATCTCGCCCGCGTCGCTGCTGGTCAGTGCGAATTGCTACGTCGAAGCGCTGCTCGTGGCCGATCTCGCGGCGCTGCTCTTTGTCTTGACGGTGCCGCAGCGCGCGGCCAGCGACCGCGTCTCGTTCCGGACCGCCACGATTCTCGGCATCCTCGCCGGCGGTGCGGCCGCGGTCAAACTCACGGGGCTCGTGCTGCTCGTCGTGCCGCTCGGGGTGCTGGCGGCGCTGGCCTGGAAACCCTCGCGGCGTATTCGTGCCTTGGCCGCAGGCGGCGTCGCGACAGCGGTTGCTGGGCTCGTCGCTTTGCCGTTCTATCTCCGCCCCTGGCTGGCGACCGGCAATCCGCTGTATCCCTACTTCGCCAGTTGGTTCTCGGACGACCCGGCCCGGCTCGAAATGAGCCGCTATCACCATGCGATCGGTGGCGCGTGGTTCGGCGTCCACACACTCGACGCCTTCCTGACCGGGCCGATCCTGCTCGCCTTTCGGGACGAAAACTACGACGGCTGGTTTGGCTGGCAGTTGGTCGGTCTCCTCGCCCTGGCGATCGCGGCCTTGGTCAACCGCCGCCGGCGATCGCTCTGGGCCGCGGCCGGCCTGCTCGGGCTCCTGTGGCTTGCGCTTTATGCGTTCTGGTTCTTCACCGCCCAGCAAGCCCGGTTTCTCGTCCCGGCCATGCTGCTGGTCGTCCTGCTCGCCGGGCTGGGATTTCGGCAGTTGGGA
>JALORD010000239.1 GCA_025459145.1 Pirellulaceae bacterium
GGCTCGGGCGCAGGCTTTGGAACTCGGCCCGCACAACATTACGGTCAACTGTCTCGCCCCAGGACCGGTCGCGACCGACCTGCCGATGAGCCTGCTTTCGCCCGAGCAGAAGAAGAACTTCGCCGAGCGGACGGCGGTCAAACGGTGGGGACAGCCGGTCGACATGGTCGGCCCGGTGCTGCTGCTGGCCACTGACGCCGGCGCGTTCATCACCGGCAACGTCATCTTGGCCGATGGCGGTATACTGTGCCGGACATTTGATTGAGCCGTTGCTGTTCCGGTGTCGCGGCGATCTGCTCTTGCGGGATCGAACGTCAGATACAGCTTCACAAACACGAAGATCCCCGCAATCACGGCGAAGGGAATCGTGGCGAGGAACGCAATCGGATACAGCAGCCCAAATGGCTCCACGAATTCTGCCAGCACGCCCGTCAAGAACAGGACGCAGCCTGCGATGACGGTGGTCGAGCCCATGCCGACCACCAGCGAGGTCACAAACACCGTCGAGGAGATGACGAATTCGTCGATCTTCTCGGCGAGCTCGAACCGCCCGCCGGCGCGAATCCTGGCCGACCCGATGATCGCCGTCCGCACCAGGCCCCCTACGGCAATCACGCTGAGTGCTATACCCAGTAGCGGCACAGCCATCGTGATCGCCAGACATATCGCCACGAGTGTCGTCACGAGAAGCATGGTGCCAATAGAGAATTGCAGGCCAGCGTTGGAGGCGTGATCGGCGTCCGGTGCACCCTCGACTTTTTGCAACGCCACGGGCTCGAATCCGGCGGTCACCAACCGGCACTCGCAGAACCAGCAGCGATTGTCGCCGGGCCGCGGCCGCGCCCCGCACTCCGGACAAGGCTCGGCCAAACCGCCCGCGCGGTGCCGCCAATCCAGCGGGTCTTCGCCAAACGGTACTTTGCTCGCGGCCATGGGCACACCCGGAAAGAGTCCCCTCAGTTTACGCAATCGACAGCGCCGAAGCACGTTCGCCGCGAATGACACGGCCATCCGGCGTATCAAAGTGGGCCGGCGAGGCCTCTCGCCAGCCTGCACCGCGACGGGACGATTGACGCGCATCTTCGGTCCACTGGCTTTCGCTTGCTCGTTGACTTCCTGAACGATTTAGCGCTTTTCGGGGTCGCGGGCGAGGCATCCCGGTGTTCAGCAAATCCGCAAGTCGTTCTCCGGTAGCAACTTCCGGTTATTTAGCGCGACTGAGCGCCAAGGCGTTATTAAGCGCTTTGTTCAGTCGACGGCGCCCGGCTGAACTGCATTCGGCTGGGCCGCTTTTGGCTGGGCCGCGTCTATCGCGGACCGAAAGCCGACGCCGACGCCTCTTCCGGTGCCGGCTGCCAGACATGAACACGCCCTCCCGCTCTCGATGCCGCACGGCAGACAGAACCCGCGGCCCAGGTGTGGACCTGGCGCACGGCACCGGGCCTGGGCAAACGGTGGTCGAATTGTCAAAGATCGCTGCGGCCGGACCGGCGATGCCGATCCTCACAGGCCTTGGCCTGCCAAGCACTCGCGGCTCGAGCGACGCGTCCCTGGCAAAGGTCCGCGCCGGCTCCACTCCCCGCGCCGGTCCCGCTATTTTGGCCATAAAACCATATTGCACAACGACTTATGCGAAATCGTAAAAATCCAAACAATTTTCCCGCCGCGGCGAGCATTGCAGCTCATCGCCAGAAGTCTAAATCTGCCAATGAGTTCTGACTTTCACCGAAGCGTCCCAACTCGCCCCCCTCGAAGTACAGCTGAAGCGTCGGACGGGGCAATTCCGGCGAACTCGTCACCCACGAGTCTGTTATTCATTGCCGCCGCCGCGGTGTCCCCCGTGGATCGTCCACGCGCAGCGCTGGCCGGCGAGAGGCCTCGCCGGCCCCCTTGGGCGAACCCAGGAGCATGACGCAGAATCCACGCCCGCGCCCCAATCCGCTATCCTGAATCTTCCGTACGCTTTTCCATTGTCCCATGGCCCGCATGCCCCTCTCGCTTGAATTCCTCGGCTGGACGGACCCGGCGCTTCCCGCGGCGGCCGAGTGGCTCGTGCGCCGAGGGAAAGCCGGCCGCGAGCTTGACCTGGGCCGCACGATTCTCGTGCTCCCTGGTTCGCGGGCCGGACGGCGACTCCTGGAACTGCTCGTCGAGCGGGCCGAGGCAGAGTCCCTCCTCTTCACGCCGCCCAAGATCACGACCGAGCACGAGCTCCCCGAACTGCTCTATCAGCCGAAGCTCCCGTTTGCCAGTCAGCTCACGCAGCAGCTCGTCTGGGCCGAGGTCCTACAACAAACGCTGCCTGACATCCGCCAGCACTTTCTTCCCCATCCGCCTGCGGCGGGCGATCTGACCAAGTGGCTGCAGTTGGCCGACATGCTCCGCCGGCTGCATGTGGAACTCGCGGCCGACGGACTAAACTTTCGCCAGGTGCTCGAGGCGGGCAGCTCGCTGGCTGGCTTTGCCGAACACGACCGCTGGGAGGCGCTGGCCCAGATACAAGCGGCCTATCTCCGCCGCCTCGACAGCCTCGGCCAGTGGGACAAACAAACCGCCCGCCTCGTGGCGATCGAGCAGCGGGAACCCCACACTGACCGCGAAATTGTCCTCGTCGGCATGGCCGACCTGAACCGCGCGCAGCGGCAGATGCTCGACCTCGTCGCCGAGCAGGTGACATCGCTCGTCTTTGCTCCGGCAGAGCTCGCCGAGCGGTTCGACAACCACGGCTGTCTCATCCCCGAAGCCTGGACCGAAGCCCCGCTTCCTTTGACCGACGACCAGATTGTCCGCGCCGGAGGCCCGGCCGAGCAGGCCGAAGCCGTCACCGACTGGCTGGCCGGCCTGGGCGGGAAATATCGGGCTGAGCAGATCGTCATCGGCGTCGCCGACGAGCGGCTCGCGCCGCACCTGGCCCGGCAACTCGCGCAGTGCGGCGTCCGCTCCCGCTGGGTCGAGGCCCGCCGCTTGTCGGAAACGCCTCCTTATCGTTTGCTGCAACTAATCGCGGAACTCGGCCGTCCCGCGCGATTTGCCGATCTGGCCAGCCTCGTCCGCCATCCCGATTTTTATGACTGGCTCGAGCGCGAGTTAGCGACGGCGGGCCAAACGCTCCACAACGATCCCCTCTCGGCCCTCGATCACTATGCAACCGAGCGAGTCCCCGCCAAGTTTGACGCAGCCCGATTAGACCCGGCCAAACTGGATCCAGCGCGGCAATCTCAAGACCAGCACGCCGAAGATCTGGCCAAAGTCTGCGCGCCCGTCGGCAAGCTGCTCGACTCGCTCCCCAAACGGCAATCGCTGCGGGAGTGGGGCCAGTCCATCCGCCAAGTCTTGGGCGAAATCTACGCGGGCCGCACGCTCGACCGCAATCTGCCCGCCCAGCGGATGCTGCTGCAGGCCTTCGACCAGATTGCCGGCGGCCTCGCGGAGTTTGCAACGATTCCCCACCCGCTCGAACCACAGACCGATCTGGCGCAGGCGTTTCACTTGGCTCTCTCGCCAATGGCCGACACTTCCCTGCCGCCGCCGGCCGAGAGCAACGTCGTCGAAATCCTGGGCTGGCTCGAATTGCCGCTCGACGACAGCCCCGCCGCGATCGTCACCACCTTTAACGAAGGTTTTGTCCCGAGCTCGACCGGCTCCGATCCATTTCTCCCCAATCGCCTGCGGCAGACGCTGGGAATCGTCCACAACGATCGGCGGCTCGCGCGCGATGCGTATGCTGCTTCGCTGCTCGTCCATTCGCGGCAGAAACTATGCGTGGTCGTCGCCCGCCGCGATGTCGAGCAGAACCCGCTCGCTCCCAGCCGGCTCCTCTTTGCCGCGGATACCGCCACGATCACCCGCCGGGCGCTCGCCTTCTTTGGCGAAGCGCCGCCGGCCCGTCCGCGTCGCAATCTGCTGGGAGGCAAGTTGCCTATCCTGCCGGTCAGTAACTTGCCGGTCCCGCGACCCGCGATTCCCGCGGAACTGCCCGAGCGATTCAGCGTCACTTCGTTTCGGGCTTATCTATCTTGCCCCTACCGCTATTATCTGCGGCAAGTCCTGGGACTCGTGCCGCTGACCGATTCGTTTTCTGAACTCGATCCGGCAGCGTTTGGCAATCTGCTGCACAGCGTCCTGGAACGCTTCGGGCGGGCAGACGACGCCGCTGGCGTTCGTGGTAGCACCGAGCCGGCGCGCGTCTTCGAGTACCTGAGCGATTGGCTTACTTCGCTCTACCGCTACCGGTTTGGCGAAGCTGACAGCCGGGCGGCGGTTCGGATTCAGGTCGAGCAGGCCCGCGCCCGGCTGCGATCGTTCAGCGACTGGCAGGCCGAACGGACCCGCACCGGCTGGCGGATTGTCCATAGCGAGAACAGCGAAGAGCGGCGCTCGTTCGAGTGCTCGTTCGGCGACGGCCCGTCGGCGGCGACGATCCACGGCCGGATCGACCGGATCGACTATCACGAGGCGACCAAGGTTCTCGCGATCTTGGATTACAAGACCGCCGAAAGCGGCCACTCGCCCGAAAAGACGCATCGGCAAAAGGGGGACTGGATCGACCTCCAACTCCCGCTGTATCGGCATCTGGCCGGGGCCTCCCAATTGCCGCAAATCAGTGTCGCCGACTGCCGCCTCGAACTGGGCTACGTCCTGCTTCCCAAGGACGCGCTCATCCGCCAGGGAGTGTTCTGGCCCCCGGCTGGCGACCCGCCGGCCTTCGCCGACGACCTGGCGCCGATCACGCAGGATCACCGTCTGGGATCGTGGCGCGATGGCGATCCGGGAGGGACCCCATGAGCAAGACCGCATCTCCGGCGCACCTCGTAATTCGTGCGAGCGCCGGCACCGGCAAAACGTATCAGCTCTCCAGCCGCTACCTGCGGCTGTTGGCCTCCGGCGTGGCCCCCGATCAGATTCTGGCCACCACGTTCACCCGCAAGGCAGCCGGCGAGATTCAGGATCGCGTCCTGCTCCGGCTCGCGCAGGCCGCGGCGGATAGCAATGCTTGCCGCGCCCTGGCCGAGTCAATCGGCGACGCCAGCTTTACGCCTGCCCGGGCGGCGGAACTGCTCGCCGGCACTGCCCGCCAGTTGCATCGCCTTCGCGTGGGCACGCTCGACAGTTATTTTCTTCAGGTCGCGCAAGGGTTCTCGCTCGAGCTCGGCTTTCCGCTCGGCTGGTCGATCGGCGACGAACTGACCGAGACAGCCGTCCGCGAGGAAGCGGTCGAACAGGTCCTCGCCCGGGGCGATCTCCAGGAGCTGCTCACGCTGCTGCACCTGCTGGCCAAGGGGGAAGCGACCCGCGGCGTGAGCCGGATCATTCACGACACGGTCCGCGAGCTGTTCGCCCTTTATCGCCAGAGCACGCCCGATGCCTGGCGCAAGCTCCCGCGTCCCCGCGGACTATCGCCCGAGAAGCTCGCCGAGACGATCGCCGCGATCGCCGCGTATCCGATGCCCACCAGCCAGTGGGCGACCGCTCGCGAGAAAGACCTGACGAGCGCCGCCGCGGCCGACTGGACTACATTCCTGGAAAAGGGGCTGGCGGCGAAGGTTCTAGCGGGCGAATCGCTGTACTACAAAAAGCCGATTCCCGCGGATCTCGCCGAACTCTACCAGAAGCTGCTCGCGCACGCGCGGTCGGTCCTCCTCAACCAGCTCGCCGATCAGACCGCCGCGACCCACGATCTGCTGGCCCGTTTTGGCCAGCAGCACGAGCACCTGCAGTCCGAGCGGCGCTCGCTCCGCTTCGACGACGTGGCCCACAAGCTGTCGGCCGCCAGCAGCATCCACGCACCGGACCGCCTGGCGTTCCGACTGGATGGCGACGTGCGGCACCTCTTGCTCGACGAGTTTCAGGACACGTCGCCCGTCCAGTGGCAGGTGCTCCGCCCGCTGGCGCAAGCGATCACCCGCACCACCGGCGGCTCGTTCTTCGCCGTGGGGGACACCAAGCAAGCCATCTACGGCTGGCGCGGCGGTGTGGCGGAAATTTTTGACGCCCTCGACATCGAGCTGACCGGCCTGGCCGGCCAGACGCTCGCCCAGAGCTATCGCTCGTCGCCGCCGGTGATCGACACGGTGAATCTGGTCTTTCAGAACCTCACTCAGCACCCCAATCTCGACGCGTATGCGGCGGGCGTGGCCCAGTGGCAGTCCCGCTTTCCGATTCACTCGACCGCCAAGACCGACCTGCCCGGGTATGCCTGCCTCGAGTTTGCACCGCCGCCCGGCGCGGACGAGGACGAAAGCGAGGTGCTCTTTCGCTATGCCGCGGAAGAGGTCGCGCGCCACGTGCAAGAGGCACCGCAATGTTCCGTCGGTGTGCTCGTCCGCACGAACGCTGCCGTGGCCCGAATGATTTACTTGCTGCGGCGGCATGACATTCCAGCCAGCGAAGAGGGGGGCAATCCGCTTCGCGACTCGCCGGCCGTCGAGCTGATCTTGTCGCTGCTGAGGCTGGCCGACCATCCGGGGGATCGGGTGGCCCGGTTCCATCTGGCCAGTTCGCCGCTCGCCGTCCACCTTGATCTGTCCGGTCATCGCGACGACCGCGCCGCCGCGGGACTTGCGCGCACGCTGCGCCGCCGGCTGGCCGACGAAGGCTATGGTGCGATTATTTACGACTTTGCCCGCCGACTCGCGCCCGCCTGCGATCGGCGGGATCAGAGCCGTCTGCAGCAGTTGGTCGAGTTGGCCTACGAGTATCAGAGCGAGAGCTCACTCCGCACCGACGATTTCATCGAGATCGTCGAAACGCGGCGGATCGCCGATCCGTCGTCGGCGGATGTGCGGGTGATGACGATTCACCAAGCGAAGGGGCTCGAGTTCGATGTCGTCGTGCTGCCGGAGCTGAACGGCCGGCTCAGCGGCCAGCCCGCGCCGGTCGTCGCCGGACGCCCGAGCCCCACGGAGCCGGCGAGCTTCGTCTGCCGCTATGCCAGTGCCGAGGTCCAGCAGCTGTTGCCCGCCGAGTTTCAGCAGCTCTTCGACGACGACAAGCGGCGTTCGATTGCCGAGGACTTGTGCGTCCTCTACGTCGCGCTCACCCGGGCGGTCCATTGCCTGCACATGATCGTGCCGGCTCCGAAGCCGAACGAGCGAACGATCCCCAAGACGTATGCCGGCCTGCTCAGGGCTGCCCTGGCTGGCGATACGCCGCCGGGAGCTTCGCGCCTGTTTGCGATCGGCGATCCCCGCTGGTTTACGCGGCTGCCGCCGCGGACGCCCGACCCGCATCTGGCCGCGGAACCTGCGGGCGAGATCCGGCTCGCTCCGCCGCTGGCCCACCGTGTCAGGGGCCTCGAGCGGACGAGCCCCTCGTCGCTCGAAGGGGGACGGGTCGTTTCGGTGGCGCGGCTGCTGGAACCACCACCCGCGGCGGCCTTCGAGTTCGGCACGCTCATCCATGCCTGGATGCAGGAGATCGAATGGCTGGCTGAAACCGCGGCGGCCAGCGGCAAGATGGCAGCCGGCCATCTGCCCGCTGACGCTCGGCTCAAAGCCTTGGCTGCCCAGGCAGCGCCGGGCCTCTTTCGCGACGCCGATCTTGCGGCCCACATCGCCGCTTGGCGCAAGCAACTCGCGATGCCCGAGGTGGCCAAGATCTTGCGCCGCTCGTTCTATGCCGATCCCCGATCCTTGGGCTTTGGCGCAGCGCCGCCGCCCGCTTGGAAACCGGCCGAGATCACCTTGGCCGTCGAGAACGAGCGGTCCTTTGCGATACGCGATGGCGATGAGCTGCTATCCGGCAGCATCGATCGGCTGGTCCTGGTGCGGCGAGGCGATGAGCTCCTGGCGGCCGATGTGATCGATTTTAAGACCGATTCGCTCGATCCGCATGGCACGAATCAACTCGACGACCGGGTCGAGCATTACCGCCCGCAGATCGAAGCCTACCGCCGCGCGGTGGCCAAGCTGTACGGACTGGCCCCGGCCCGGATCGCCGCCCGGCTAGTGTTTCTGGCGACCGGGCAAGTCGTGAGTCTTTAGCTGGGCCAGCCCGCGCGAAATCGACCGGCTCAGATTCACTCCGCGTGCAGCTCTTTCGCCCCATTCTTCAAGCGATGCAGCAAGTCCACTTCGCGGGCCGAGAGCGCCCGATCAAAGACCGCCAGGTCGTCCAGGTGGCCGACATACGACGCGCCGAGCACCAGCAGCACGCTTTCGGGTTTCCAGCCAAACGTCAGCTCCCAGTTCTCGATCGTCCCCGCGAGCTGGCCGTTAAGGTACAACCGGCCCGCTTGCGGCTTGGTTTTGTCGTTCACGTTTTCAAGCGTGAACACCGCATGCGTCCACGCGTCGCGGGAGAAGGGAGCCTTGGCGACTTCAACCATCGGCCGTTTGGCGGCGGGAATGTCATCCCAGGCGAGGTTCTCGGGATTCCAAATCGGAAACAGCGGACGAATCGCATAGCGAAACAGCCGCGGCGGATCTTTCGACCACTCCAGGAAAATAAATCCCTGCTTGCTATCGTTGCCGACGATTTGCACCGGGTCGCAGTAGCCCGCTTCCAGATCCTCGTCGGGCGTCAGCCGCAGCCAGACCGACACGCTGGCGTTCCACCCCTTGTCGCTGTAGCCGAGAACTCCCGCGTCCTTGAACGCCGGACGATAGGTGCTCTTCTTCGTGAAGTGCAAAGCTCCGCCGTAGCGTCCCGCGTCGGCTGCCAGGCGCACATCGTCGTTCGGTGCGGCGGCCACAAGTTCCTTTCCCTGCTGGACATAGCTGGCCCGGTCGCCGCGCGAGAAATCAGCCGCGAGCCCCGTATCGAACGAGGCATGCAGCGTGAGCGCTTTGGCCAGGCGAGCCTTCACCTCGGCATCGGCCTCGGCAACAACCTGCTTTGCCTCAGCAGCGCCAATCTCGCGCACAAAGATGTTCCGCCAGCGAATCTCGCCCCCGTGCGTCTGCAGCATAATCGGCCCCTTGGCGGGGAGCGGCTGCTTCCGGTCCCAGAAGTTCTCCATCACGGCCGCGTCGACGACGAGCTGCTCGTTGAGCCAGACCCAGGTCCGGTCGCCGACCTGGCGAATGCGGAGCTGGTTCCACTCGCCGAACGGCCGGTCGGCCCGCAGGAGCGGATCGCGCCCCGCGGCGCCGGGCGTATTGTTGAAGAGGCCGCCCGAACCAAGGTGCGGCCGGCGAGTCGGATTCTTCGAATTAAATTCCTGATTCCAGTCCCAGATTTGCACCTGCGGCGTGCCGCGCAGATAGATGCCGCTGTCGGCCTTGGGGACTGTCTTGTACTCGATCAAAAGCTCGATGTCGCCGAACTCTTCCTCGGTGGTCGCATAGGGGCCGTGGCCATCGTTCACGAGCTCGCCGTTTTCGACCGTCCAGTTCGTCGCAAACTCAGCCCGCTGCTGGGCGAGGTTGGCTGCCTTGGCGTCGCCAGTCAGCTTTACCGCCGCGTGCGGGTTGAGGCCATACCAGCCGGCCAGATCACGGCCGTTAAAGAGCGCGCGAAAGCCCGCTGGAGGCGCTGGCTCGGCGGCTTGTCCGCATGGTACGAGTACTCCTAACGCGATGACAGACGCCCACAGACAGCGGCAGACCGACTTGATCATGGCGGTTTTCTCCCCAACGAATGGGACGATTGCAAGGAGCGACGTAGATGCGAATTCCGGTGAAAGGTGCATGATAAGGGATGCCGCGCGGCGCCGGTCACTGCTCGCGGGCAGCTGCGGCAAACAACTTGCGAAATCGCTCCATTCGTGCCCGGTTGGCTCCCAGGTCCGAATAGCCGACACGCGAAGCCGAACGAAAGTGGATCAGCTTCTGCTCAGGATCGACCAGGAACTCCACGTCGTCGACGAAGCGAAACAAAAAGCTCCGCGCCTCGGCATGCAGGTAGTTCCCTTCGGCCGTCACGACGATCGTGCGGGGCATTTTCGCGAGTGCCGCGCGGATCGCCTGTAGTGCTTCCTCCGGCGTGCCACCCCAGGGAATCGGTTCGATCTGGTGCGCCGGATCGCCTGCCACGGTTGATACACAGTTTGGCGACGCGGGGCACGGCGCCAGCCGCCCCTCGCGGATACCCAGGTTCGCCGGCTTCGTGGTGAACATGTTTTGGACAATCACGAGGGCCCATACGGAAACCGCGACCAGGCCCACGGCCGCCAGCACAATCCGCAACCGTTTCTTCATGGGGTTCCCAGAACGCGGGCGGGGGCGCCGACCGGCGGCAAGATATCGACAAACGGGGCCTCCGTACGCCGCAATTCTTCCAGCGCGACTTGCCTTATGGCCACTAGGCGTTTGGCTTCGCTCTGCCGTCCTACGAGGTTAGTCAACTCTTCTGGATCGGACGCCAGGTCGTAAAGCTCTTCGATTTCACCGGCCGTCAGATAGCGGACATACTTGTAATTCCCTTGGCGAATGGCGACGTACCATGGAACGTTGCTATGAACCGCGTGGGACGGATCCTCCGCGAGGACCTTGGCCGTATCGCTGCCATACGAGTGCCCCATGTGCTCGTAGAGTAGCGGATGGGGCCAGGGTGCTCCCTCGGGATCGGCCAAAAGGGGCGAAATGTCGTGCCCGTGCATCTTCCACGGCAACTCCAGGCCCGCGCGAGCGAAGAAAGTCATCACCAGGTCCGGCGCGCCGATCGATTGCCGGCATACCTTCCCCTCGGGAATTGTCCCCGGCTGAGAAACAATGAGCGGCGAGCGATAGTTGGCGTCGTACGGGGCGAGCTTCGTCCGAAAGCCGTGCTCGCCCGACGAGAAACCTTGATCGGCGGTGAAGACGACCAGCGTGTTTGCGAGCTGGCCCGACTCCTGGAGGGCCGCGAGCAGCTTGCCGACTCCCTCGTCGATCGCGAGCGCACACTCGTTGACCTGCCGGACCCACTGGGCATGCGTGCGGGCGTTCTTCTTCGCTTCGTCGCCAAAGGCCTCGCCGCTGGCGGCCATCACGGGGACGCCGCCGGGCCCTTTGGCCCAGGACTGCGTCTTGTCGAGGTAGCTCGGCTTGCCGGGGCGCGGTGGAAAGATGTCGGCCGGTGTCTCGACTAAAGCGTCTTTGTAGGCTCCCTTGTGCCGCGCGGCCGGTGTCGTCGGTCCGTGCACCGCGCCATAGCAGACCCACAGGTACCAAGGCTTCTCGGCTTCGCGATTCTTTCCGCGGATGTAGTCGCAGGCCCAGTCGGTGTAGTTATCGGTCGAGTAGCCCCCGACGGGCTGCGGCTGCTCGATGCCATCGATCGCCAGAATCTGGTTGTCGTAGTAGTTCCCGGCATTGGCCGGATGCTTGGGGCGGTTCCAGACGATCTGATGGTCCCAGTCCCGGCCGAAACCGGTATCGACGCCCGTGTGCCACTTGCCGATTTGCGCGGTGTGATAGCCATGCCGGCGAAACACGGCCGGCCAGAAGGGGCACTGCTCCGGATCGTACGTGCTCCCCGGATACTCCCCCTCCATCCGCATCGATTCGATCCCGTGCGGATGCCGCCCGGTCAGCAGACTCGCCCGCGAAGGCATGCACCACGATCCTAGGTAACAGTGCGTGAAACGGATTCCGCGCGCCGCCAGACGATCGATAATCGGCGTCCGCACCCACGGGTACGACTCGGGATAGCAACCGACGGTCTTATACGAATGGTCGTCGGTGTAGATAAGCAGGATGTTGGGTCGCTTGGGCGAAGCACGGCTTGACGATTGTTCCTGGGGAGCGTGCTGGGCCATCCCCGGAATCGTCCCGCCAACGGAGAACGCAAGCAGGCAGACTGCCACGAAGAGCGGACGCACGGCAATACTCCAATTCTGGGAACGATCGCGCGGCGGAGGACGCAGTCGACTGCCGTCACGATAGGATTCCCGCGCGCGAATTGCAAACGGTCAGGGACGCGATGAGCTTAGGAGAGGCCGTCGCCTCTGGGGCACCCTGTAAGTTGCGGGCCAGTGCTCGTCAGCGAGGTGGCAGACGGCGTAATTTTTGCACATCACGTCCAAATGCCGCGAATACTGAGTCAGACTGCAATCCATCGACTTATCGACCAACCGTTCGCGACACATTGGCCATCCGCAATACCAGATCGACAAATGAATCTGCAA